>JAZNYU010000111.1:0-2010 GCA_045594605.1 Eubacteriales bacterium | reverse complement strand
ATGCGCATCGTTGTGGAATACCGCCGCGACGTCAACTCGCAGATCCTTCTTAACCAACTGTATAAATACACTCAGCTGCAGGATACCTTTGCCATCAACATGCTGGCACTGGTCAACAATGAGCCCAAGGTGCTCACTCTGCCCCAAATTCTTGACCACTACATTGCTCACCAAGAGCAGGTCATCATTCGCCGTACCGAGTTCGAGCTGGAAAAGGCAAAGGCACGCGCCCACATCTACGAGGGCTACAAGATCGCGCTTGACAACATCGATGAGATCGTGCAGATCATGAAGACCTCTCCCTCTATTCCCGCATCCAAGGTGACCTTGATGGAGCGCTTTGGTCTGACCGATATTCAAGCACAAGCCATTGTTGAAATGACGCTTGGTAAGCTGACGGGTATGGAGAGAAGCAAGATCGAAGAAGAGCTCGCACGCCTGCACGCGCTCATTGAGGAGCTCGAGGGCATTCTTGCTGACATGGGTAAGGTCAAGCAGATCATCAAGGACGAGATGGGCGAAATCCGTCGCAAGTATACCGATGCACGCCGCACCGACATTATGGCGGCAGAGCACGAGATCATTCTTGAGGATCTCATTGAGCGTCACAACTGTGTCATCACGCTCACCAACGCGGGTTACATTAAGCGTCAGCCTGCGGCGGTTTACTCCGCGCAGCACCGCGGTGGCAGAGGCGTGATCGGTATGTCCACTAAGGAAGAGGACTTTATCGAAAAGGTCATCGCACTCAACAGCCACTCTTACCTGTTGATGTTCACAAACACGGGTAAGGTGCAAATGCGCAAGGCATATATGATCCCCGAGGCGGGACGCACCGCACGCGGACAGAATATCGTCAACATCCTTGAGCTTGAAGCAGGAGAAAAGATAACGTCCTGCATCAGCGTAGACGAGTTTACCGATACCAAATACCTCACCATGGTCACCAGAAACGGTGTTATTAAGAGAACCAACCTTATTGAATATGAGTACCAACGCAAGGGCGGTAAGATCGCGCTCACGCTCGATGAGGGCGACGAGCTGCTTTACGTAGTCCTCACCGACGGCACCTGCGAGCTCCTGATTGCCACCGAGCAAGGTCAGGCGATCCGCTTCTCCGAAGAAGGTGCGCGCGTGCTTGGACGTACCGCACGCGGCGTTCGCGGCATCAGCTTGCGCGAGGGCGACCACGTCAAGGGCGTTTGTACCGTCGACGAGGGCAAGGATCTGCTCTGCATCACCGCCAACGGCTTTGGCAAACGTAGCCCGTTTGCTGATTTCCGCCTGATGAAGCACCGCGGTGGTTACGGTGTTACCTGCTACAACCTGACCGAAAAGAGCGGTGACCTGACCGGCATTGCAGCGGTTGACGACAGTATGGATATTATGATGATCACCGACACAGGCACCATCATCCGCACACCCGTTGCAGGTATTCCTTCACGTTCCCGTAGCGCGGGCGGCGTAATCGTAATGCGTCTGGGCGAGGGACAACAGCTTGTCAACTTTACCGTTGTTGCCCGCGAGGAAGACTCCGACGAGGAAGTCGAGCTCGACGAGAACGGCAACGCAATCGCAACTGAAATAACAGAAGAAGTAGAAGTTGTTGAAACGGCTGAACAGGTAGAGGAAACAACAACAGAAACAACCGACGCAGAAAGCGAAACAAACGAGTAATCATAAATTAAACAAACAACCTGTCATCCTGAGCGGAGTCGAACTTTCACCGAGTGAGAAACGAGGTGAAACCGCAAGGCGTAGCCGCAGCGGGATCTCGTTTAAAAGTTTGGTGGCTTCCAATGGGATGTTACATCCTCTATGGCAAGCCACCCAAACTCGTTAAGAGATTCCATTGTCGCTATCGCTCCTCGGTTTTGGATCGGATCGTCGCCAATGGCTCACTCCCTCACCAAAACTTCGACTGCGCAAAACGCAAGCGTTTTTCTTCGCTCAGGATGACATAAAAAAGAAAATGTAATTTTAATTCAAAGGAAACAAAAATGTATTACG
>JAZNYU010000110.1:0-2318 GCA_045594605.1 Eubacteriales bacterium | reverse complement strand
ATACCATCAAGACCCCAAGCAATTGCACATAGGCTGCGAAAAGCCGCACGCCTATTTCATTCCATATCAAAGCGAGGCGGCGGCAGACACTGTCAACCGCGCAAAATCGGACTACTTCTACTCCCTTTGCGGCGAGTGGAGTTTCCGTTATTACGACGCTCTTTACAAAGTGCCAAACTTCCTTGCACCCGAATGGAATATTGGTGAGGGTGACCGCCTAAACGTGCCTATGAGCTGGCAGTATGCGCTCGGTCGCGGCTACGATACACCACATTATATCAACGTCAACTATCCCATTCCTGTCGACCCGCCCTATGTGCCTGTCGATAATCCTTGCGGTCTTTACGAGCGCACTTTCGAGGTGGACGGAGAGGCTTTGAAAAACAAGAAAATATTTATGGTTTTTGAGGGTGTTGATTCCTGCTTCTATCTCTACATCAACGGCAAATTTGCGGCATATAGCCAAGTGTCGCACATGACTACCGAGGTTGCAGTCAACGATTTCCTTGTTGCAGGTAAGAATACCGTGCAAATTCTCGTGCTCAAATGGTGCGACGGCACCTACCTTGAGGACCAAGACAAGATTCGTTCCTCGGGTCTTATCCGCGAGGTCTATCTGCTTTCGCGCGACGACGTGCACATCGAAGATATCTATACACGTTCTGCATTAAACGATGATTTTAGCCATGCAACCGTTACGGCAGAGCTGACACTTACCGGCAAGAGTGATGTTTCCTATCGTTTGGTTTCTCCAACAGGTGAGGAGATTGCATCGGGCACACAGACCGCTGACAGTGGTCTTGCGCTTTCCATTGAGATAGATGCACCTTCTCTTTGGAGCGACGAAGAGCCCAATCTGTATGCGCTCTATCTGCAATGTGGCACCGAGGTCATCCGTCAGGAAATCGGTCTGCGCCGCTTTGAAATCAAAGGAAAGGTCTTGTTTGTCAACGGCAAAAAGGTCAAGGGCAAGGGCGTTAACCGCCACGATAGCCATCCGCAGCTTGGCAGCGCCACCCCCGTAGAGCATATGCTGCGCGACCTCTATATTCTCAAGGCGCACAACGTCAACATGATCAGAACGAGCCACTATCCCAACGATCCGCGCTTTCTTGAGCTTTGCGACCGTCTCGGCTTTTACGTTTGCGACGAAGCAGACATTGAGACCCACGGCTTTTGCATGATGGGAACTTGGGATGCCCTGACCGATAGCGACGAGTGGACTGCCGCGTATCTCGATCGCGCCGAGCGCATGATGGAGAGAGACAAAAACCGCGCCTGCGTTTTGATGTGGTCCGTTGGCAACGAGAGCGGCGTGGGCAAAAACCACATCTTGATGGCGGACTATTTCCACGAGCGTATGCCCGGTTGCTTTGTGCACAGCGAGGACCTCTCCCGTCGCAAGATGGATGTTTACAAAAAGGCCTCTCACGAGGACCGCAAAAAGATGCGCTTTACGGCCGATTACGTCGATATCGATAGCCGTATGTATCCTTCCCTGTGGGAGATGAAGCATTATTACTTTGAAAATCCTCAAATGGAAAAGCCCTTGTTCCTTTGCGAATACTCGCACGCCATGGGCAACGGCCCCGGCGACCTTGAGGACTATTGGCGGCTGATGATGGCAAACGACGCCTACTTTGGCGGTTGCGTTTGGGAACTGCTCGACCATTCTGTGGATATCGGCAAGCCCGGCGCACCCAAGTATATTTACGGTGGTGACAAGGGCAACTATCCGCACGACGGCAACTTCTGCGTTGACGGTCTCCTATATCCCGACCGCCGTCCACACACGGGAATGCTTGAGCTCAAGCAGGTGCTCCGCCCCTGCCGTGCTGAGGCATTCGATGCCGAAAAGGGAAGCGTTACCCTGCAAAGCTACCGTTATTTCAAAAACCTTTCCGACCTCGACCTCGTTTGGAGCATTGAGCGCAACGGTCGCATCGTTCGTCAAGGACGTATTACAGGGTTGAATATTGCCCCCCGTCGCCGCCGCACCTACAAGCTCGATCTCGGCGACCTTTCCAAGCTTGACGGATTCTGCTATCTCAACCTTTCTTACCGTCAGAACGCAACGACCGCTTGGGCAGAGATGGGCTACGAGGTCGGCTTTGAGCAGTTCGAGCTTGAAACAGCCGCCGCACCCGTTATCGAAAAAGCCCTCACGCCCGCAACCTTCGCGGTTTGCGAAACTGCCGCCGAGATCGTGGTCACCGATGGCGAAAATCGCTACACCGTTGACCGTCCGCACGGACTTCTCAAATCCGTTAAGGGACGCGGCAAGGAGTTCCTGACGGCATCCGTTACCCCCACCATCT
>JAZNYU010000109.1:0-3501 GCA_045594605.1 Eubacteriales bacterium | reverse complement strand
AACCCTAACGCAAGCACAACAACAAGCGTTAGCAGTATGCTTTTAAAAAGAATGTTTTTCATTTTGTTTCTCCCTTCTTCCCATGCTCGCAGAGGTGCGCTATGGGACATTCGTCGCATTTGGGATTGCGCGCGGTGCAGGTATCGCGTCCGAATTGCACGATGCGGTGGCAAAAATCGCAGATCTCCTTTTGTTCAAGCAGAGGTGTGAGGATGCGCTCGACCTGCACGGGGTCCTTGAGCCCCTCGCGGTACATGCCAAAGCGTCCGCAAATGCGCATACAGTGCGTGTCGGCAACGACACCGCCCTTTTGGTACAAGTCACCAAGCAGCAAATTGGCTACCTTTCGACCAACTCCGGGGAATTTGAGCAGTTCTTCCATTGTATCGGGTACAGTGCCGCCGTACTCGTTTACAAGCATTGCGCAAGCATCCTTGGTGTTTTGCGATTTGACGTGATAAAGCCCACACGGGCGTATGTATTCTTCAAGCTCCTCAACGCTCGCCTCGGCAATTGCCTCGGGCGTTGGGTAAGCGGCAAAAAGCTCTCGGCAAACGAGATTGACGCGCGCATCGGTGCATTGTGCCGAAAGTCTACCCATAATGAGCAGCTTCCAAGGCTCGCCACCCCATTCCAGCGCGCAAAGCGCGTCGGGATATATTTCTTTGAGCGCTTCGACAATTTGAGCGAGGCGCTCTCTTTTTTGTTTTTGTGTCATATTTGCCCCCCTGTGGGATTTTGTTGAGAATATTATAACACACACACGCGTAGATTGTCAAGATTTGTCGTTTTGCAAAAAAATGAATTCATCTATTTACTTTGCGCGTGTTTTGTGGTATAATGTCAAAAAAGGATCTCCCGAAAGGAGCACGGCTGTGAACGATCGCATTATCGATGATATTTCCAATTACATATTTGTGCGCGACGTCCCAAAGGCGGCAGACGTCCTCTTTTTGCCGGGCGGTATGCACCCCCAACAACCCGAGTACGCCGCCGAGCTTTACCGCCGCGGATACGCCAAATGGATCATCCCCTCAGGTGCGATGGGCACACGGTGGGAGTCCTGGCCCGGCGTTGCCGACAAAGCTGACGTTTATGTGGGCAATTATCGCTCGGAATGTGAATTTTTCATCGACGTTCTCACCAAGCACGGTGTACCGCGAGATGCGATCCTCCCCGAGGATCAAGCTCGCCACACGCGCGACAACGCGTTTCTTTCGAGAAAGCTTGTTGACGAAAACGGCATCCAAATCAAGACCGCGCTCATTGTTTGCAAGGAATTCCACGCGCGACGCTGCCTGATGCTTTATCAAATGGCATTCCCCGACGTCGAATTTGTGGTCTGCCCCATCAATTGCTCGGGCATCACCAAGGAAAATTGGTTCAAGAGTGAGCGCGGCATCAACCGCGTGCTGGGCGAAATTGAGCGCTGCGGCAATCAGTTTGTGGGGGATGTGAAGGATTATTTGCTGGGCGACGCGTTGGTGAAATAAAGTACATTCAAAAATGAAAACCGAGGAGTTTTGACATGAACATTAACGAATATCAGGAATTGGCGATGAGAACCTTGAATCCCGCTCTGGACAAAAAAGATGTTTTGATCAACAGTGTTATGGGGCTTTGCGGTGAATCTGGCGAGGTGATCGACATTGTAAAAAAATGGCTTGCACAAGGTCACGAGCTCGATCGCGAACGACTGATCAAGGAGCTTGGCGACGTGGCTTGGTATTTGGCTGAGGCTGCTACGGCTTTGGACGTTCCGCTTGAGGACGTTTTGCAGGCAAACATTGAAAAATTGAAAAAACGCTACCCCGAGGGGTTTGATACCGAACGCTCTACCTCTCGATGCAAAGACGATATTGAAAAAGAATAAACGCCCGACACAAAGGAGAATACAACATGAAAAATTACAACACCTTTGGCGTGATGATTGATATGTCGCGCAACGCGGTTATGAGCCTTGACGGACTGCGCCGCTTCTTCCCTCTGCTTAAAAAGATGGGATACAACTGCGTATTCCTTTACACCGAGGACACCTACGAGGTGGACGGTGAGCCCTACTTTGGCTATATGAGAGGTCGCTACTCCAAGGCAGAACTCAAAGCAATTGACGATCTCGGCGCTTCGATGGGCATTGAGGTCATTCCTTGCATTCAAACCCTGGCACATCTGACCGCCGCCGTTCGTTGGGGCAAGTTCCCCATCGATTTTGGCGACGTGCTCCTGACCGATGACGAGCGTTCCTATGAGTTTATCGACCATATGTTCGCCTCCCTTTCCCAGTGCTTCCGCACAAAGCGTATTCACATCGGTATGGATGAGGCGTTCAACCTCGGTCGCGGAAAGCACCTTGACATTCACGGCTATGAGCCTGTAAACACCATCATCAAGCGCCACCTCGCGCGCGTTTGCGAGATTGCAAAGAAATATGACTACGAGGTCATGATCTGGTCGGATATGTTCTTCCGCTCCTGGAACAACGGCAAATACTACATTCCCAAGTGTGAAATGCCAAAAGAGGTTGTTGAGGCATTCCCCCCTGAAGTCATCCCTGTTTTTTGGGACTATTGGACCACAAACAAGCAAGGCTACAGCGATATGTTTGACAACCACAGACAGCTCTCCAAAAATACGTGGTTTGCAGGCGGCGCGTGGAGCTGGATCGGGCTCATCCCCAGCAATCGCTACACCCTCAAATCTATGCTCCCCGCTCTTGATGCCTGCCGCGAGAAGAAAATCAAAAACGTCTTCTTTACCATGTGGGGCGACAACGGCGGCGAGTGCTCGCACTTCTCGCAGCTGCCCTCTCTGTTCTACCTCTCCGAGTACGCCAAGGGCAATACCGACGAAGAATTGATCAAGGTCAAGTTCAAGCGGATGTTCGGCATCGACTACGACGAGTTTATGGAGATCGACATGCCAAACCACATCGTCGAATACACAAGCTACCCCAAAAATCCCGTAAAATATATGCTGCTTTCGGACTATTTCAATGATTTCCTTGATTACAGCGTTACTCTCGGTGCAGGTGCAAAGTTTGGAGAGATCTCCAAAAAGCTTTCTGCAACTGCCAAAAAGACACGCAAATACGGCTACGTATTCGACTCCGCCGCAAAGCTTTGCGACGTTCTTGAGATCAAGTACGAGCTTGGTCTGCGCACGCGTCGCGCCTATGAGGCAGGCGACAAGGAAACTCTGCGCGAGCTTGCCGAAAAGGACTACCCCGAGGTCATCAGACGTCTTGGCATTTTTGTCAAAGCCTTTGAAAAGCAATGGATGACCGACAACAAGCCCCACGGCTTTGAGGTGCAGGATCGCCGCATTGGCGGTGTTATACGCCGCACCGATGCTTGCCGCGCGCGCATCCTCGCCTACGTCAACGGCAAGATCGACCGCATTGAAGAGCTGGAAGAAGAGCTCCTGCCCTTTGGCGGCTTTGAGCCCGGTGTAAGTCTTTCCTTCAACTACTCACGCCACGCAATGGCAGTCAATTTGGATTGA
>JAZNYU010000108.1:0-6273 GCA_045594605.1 Eubacteriales bacterium | reverse complement strand
AGGCTTCAACGGTGCCCGCCTCCACGAGCGCGTCTTTGAAGAGCGCACCTTGTACTATGCGGACAAACTGGGCTATGTGGTCTGGGGCGAATACGCCAACAATAACGAACAGTATAACGGCAACGGCGTGCCCGATTTCCTTCCCGAGTGGATGGAAACCATGGAGCGGGACTTCAACCACCCCGCCATCATCGGCTGGTGCATTAACAACGAGACCTACTGGATGACCGCAGTGGACCCCTGCAACCAAGTCACCATCTACGACGTCACCAAGCGTCTTGACCCCACCCGTCCCGTGATTGACGCTTCCGGCGGTATCCACTTTAAGACGGATATGTTCGATGTCCATGACTATACCGGCGACCCTGAGAAGTTTGCGGAAAAACTGGCTCCCATGCTGGAAGACCCCAAAAAATTCCACAATCCCATCTATCAGGAACAGTTGCAGAAGAACGTCTACGAGGGTCAGCCCTACTGGATCAGCGAATACGGCGGCATCAAATGGGGTGGCACCGGCTGGGGCTACGGCGGTCAGGTGGCCGACTTTGATGCCTTCATCAAGCGCTATGTGGGCTGCACCAAGGTGCTTCTGGACCACGCCCGCATTTGCGGCTTCTGCTACACCCAACTGACCGACGTGGAGCAGGAAACCAACGGCCTTTACACCTACGAACGGGAAAAGAAATTCCCCCAGGAAGTGTACGATGCTATCCGCGAAATCAACACCGCTCTCGCTTACATTGAAAAGGACAACAAGTAAAAGGAAAAGCACCACCCCTCTTGGGTGGTGTTTTTTTATGCAAGTGTTGTAGTAATAAACAAAAGAACCACCCGATTGGGTGGTTCTTTTTTGGTGACCCGTGGGAGCATTCGTTTGCATTTTTGCCCTTGGCAAAAATTGAGGTTGCGGCGGCGTGGTATCCGCCGCCAACTGTCCACCGGGCAGTTGTATTTAGATGTTCGATTCTCCCTATTGCCAATAAATAAAGAAAAGCACTCCCCATTGGGAGTGCTTTTCTTATTGGTGACCCGTGGGAGAATCGAACTCCCGTTACCGCCGTGAAAGGGCGGTGTCTTAACCGCTTGACCAACGGGCCTGGTAGCGGGAATTGGATTTGAACCCATGACCTACCGGGTATGAACCGGTTGCTCTAGCCAACTGAGCTATCCCGCCGCGGACTTGAATATTATATCACAGAAATATCCGCTTGTCAATACCTTTTTTCAAAAAAATGTGTCTTTTTTAGCAACTTTTTGCTTTTTCCTCGCTCCGTCAAAGGGAATGTTCCGCTTTTACCTCTCATCCATCTCCAATCTTTCAATCAACAGCACGCTGAATGCGGTGATGATGAGCGGAAAGAGCAGATACGCCACCCAAGGCGCGTACTCTCTTGCGGCAAATACGGGTGCTGTGGTGCGCTCCACAAGGTAGGAAAATAAAAACAACAGTGCCGCGCCAAGACTCATTGGCAATTCGATATGTAATACCATTCTGGACAATCTCCCCAGCGGTCGGACGTTTGAAAGCTTCATAACCTCTCCTTTTGTTGCATACGTATGCTTTTTGCATATTTTTTATTTCTTCTTCATCATAGCACAAAAAGGCTCAAAAATCCATGCAAAATGTATGCCAAACGAGGGAATTCCTGCATACGCAGGATAAAAATATGCACTCGCAAAATTTTTTTGTGAATATTTTGGTATCCTATTCCATCCTTTCTACATATTTATAAGTAGTGGCAGCCAAAAGGGGAGAATAAACACGCACAAAGCTGCGCGTTTTTGACAAAAAGCGGCGTTTTTTGTTAAGATTTGGCAAAAATCCGTTGTGTTATAATGATGGTAGGCAATTTTGCTGCCGCAACGATGAAAAATAAGGGGGAAACAATGGAAAAATCTATTCACGACAGAGCGATCCTGCTCTGTCAGGACAACGTCTATTTTGGGGGAATGCAGCTGCACTATCGGTTTTCGGTGTTAACGGGCGAGGTGATGCATCGGTATCTGATCAGCATCTCCTTGGGAGCAGAGACCTGCGAGGCAGATGCAGGGAACGATCTTGTTCGCGCGCTGGGGCATTATTGTCGCATTCGCGAAGGGTTTGTGACGCCTTGTGGGCTGGATGACGTTATGCAAGAATTGCAATATGCGTAAAAAATATCCAAAAAACCCTTTACATATTCCAAAAAATGTGATATACTAATAAAGAATATGGAAAAAAGGAGCGTCCGCACCGCCGGGCGCGTAGGAACAAAGCTATGAGATGTCCGGGTTGTGGTTTTCCGGAAAGCAAGGTAATCGACTCTCGCCCCACCGTTGAGGGCAACAGCATTCGCCGCCGTCGCGAGTGTGAAAAGTGCCAAAAGCGCTTTACCACCTTTGAAACGCTCGAAATGCAACAGATCTTCGTTATCAAAAAGAGCGGCAGCAAGGAGCTGTTCGACAAGCAAAAGCTCTTGGCAGGCGTGCTCAAGGCAACAGAGAAGCGCCCTGTGGATGCGGTCCTTCTTGTCAACGAGATCGAGGCAGAGCTGCAAAATACCCTGCGTCAAGAGATCACCTCTACCGACCTCGGCGAGATCGTTATGCGCAAGCTGCGCGAACGCGACGAGGTTGCATACGTGCGCTTTGCATCGGTTTACCGCGAGTTCAAGGATATCGACTCCTTCCTTGAGGAATTGAAGGTTCTGAAGGAAAACGCCGAGACCAATACATAATAATAGAATAAGGAAGATGGAATAGCGGTGATTTTGCCGGTATTCCTCTTTTTTTGTCATTTTTCACAAAAATCGTAAAAAAATTTTTATTTGTGGCGAGTGAGCAAATGATATGAAAAAACGAGAAAAAACGAGAAAAACGGAGATTGCATAATGCTA
Source organism: Eubacteriales bacterium (assembly GCA_045594605.1). Classification (GTDB taxonomy): domain Bacteria; phylum Bacillota; class Clostridia; order Oscillospirales; family CAG-272; genus UMGS1865. The sequence goes on along the minus strand of JAZNYU010000108.1, from coordinate 3,397 downwards.
AATTAAAAAATCAAAAAAACTTTTCAAAAAGGGGTTGACAAGCAGGTTTGTTTATGTTATAATATGCGAGCATGAAAAAATTCTATTAATTTTGTTGGAGGAACCCTACAATGTCTACATTTATGCAAAAGAAAGAAAATGTAGTTCGCAAGTGGTACATTCTGGACGCAGCAGGCAAGCCCATGGGTAAGACCGCTGTTGCAGCTGCAGACCTTCTGCGCGGCAAAAATGCTCCCGAATTCACCCCTCACGTGGACTGCGGCAACTTCGTTATCGTTATCAACGCCGAGAAGGCAGTTCTTACCGGTAAGAAGATGGAACAAAAATACTACTACCATCATTCCGGCTACATTGGCGGCATGAAGGCTGTTCAAGCAAAGACCATGATGGCAACCAAGCCCGAGAGAGCAATGGAGCTCGCTATTAAGGGCATGCTTCCCAAGAACACCTTGGGTGCAAAGGCATTCACTCGTCTCAAGGTTTACGCCGGCGAGGCTCACAAGCACGAGGCACAAAAGCCCGAAGCTTACGAGTTTTGATCAAGAGAAAGGAAGGACATAACGAATGTATACAAGTGCTAAGCCCTATTTCTACGGAACCGGCAGAAGAAAGAAGTCCGTTGCTCGCGTTCGCATCGTTCCCGGCACCGGCGTTATCACCATCAACAAGCGTGACATCGACGATTACTTCGGTCTCGAGACCCTGAAGCTCATCGTTAACCAACCCTTTGGCGTAACCGGCACCGAAGGTAAGTTTGACATTATCGCAACCGTTAACGGCGGCGGTATCTCCGGCCAGGCAGGCGCAATTCGCCACGGCCTCGCTCGTGCTCTCGTTGCAGCAGACGCAGAGTACAGACCCGCACTCAAGGCAGCAGGCTTCCTGACTCGCGATCCTCGTATGAAGGAAAGAAAGAAGTACGGTCTCAAAGCTGCACGTCGTGCACCTCAGTTCTCCAAGAGATAAAAACAACACCTTATGGTGTATTTCAACACCCATCGTTTTTCGGTGGGTGTTGTTTTATTATGGTTTTATTGTGTCTTGTAGGGCGGTGCCTTGGTGCCGCCGCCTAAAATATTTGGTTGGCAAAACGGCGGGAGCAAGCCCCCGCCCTACGTTTATGGTCTATTCAATTTGTAAAAACTTTGCTGTCCTATTTACTTTTGCTGAAATTTATGGTATAATACAACCGATAGATAAACTTGAATTTGATGGTGAGGTAGTATGAGTCAGAAGATAAGCATTTCCGAAGAACGAATTTCATCAGAAGAATACATCAACTTTTTGAAAAGAACGGATTTGGGTTCTCAATATCCTAAAGAACGGTTTGCTGATAGAATTGAAAAACTGGTCAAAAATGTTTCCATCAGTCTTGTTGCACGAAATGAAAAAGGTACAGTTGTTGGTGTCCTGTTTGGATTAACTGATTTTGCCTATTGGCTCTATGTAACAGATTTGGGTGTGGACAGAGCATACACGCAGCAGGGAATTGGCAAACAGCTCATGAAAGCAGCTCATAAAATTGCAGGCGGCGAAAAAGATATTGTAGTTTATTTGATTGCCAATGAGAATGCACTCGGTTTCTATGAAAAGCTTGGCATGAAAAAGGCTGTGGATGTTATGCAGTACAACAAAATCGAGTGGACAGAATTTGTAGTGGAATGACAAGTGAGGAAAAATCCGTGGAAAATATCGTTATCAGAAAAATCAACAGCAGCGAGGTAAAAAGTGCCATGCTATTACATATACACCACCGTCAACACTGGAATTGTTCAAAGGTATGATGGAAAAATACAGAAATAACAATTGATAACTTGATTTCGATTTGTCGAACCAAACAAACATTGAACATCACTCCCTCACCGTCGGTGAGGGATTTGTTTATTTGTAGGGGCGTGCATTGCACGCCCGCGGGCGACCAATGGTCGCCCCTACGGAGAGGGGCAATTTGTAAAAACTCTGCCGTCCTATTTACTTTTTCGGGGATTTATGGTATAATACAGCTGATGGATAAACTTGAATTTGACGAGGAGAACGTATATGAAATACAAAGGAACGCTTATTGTTGTTAAAGATTGTAATCGTGCGTTAAAGTTCTATAGTGATATGTTTGGAGTTCAACTGCTTCAAGACAACGATGGGAATATGGAATTGACGAATAACTTATATTTACAGGAATCGGGATACTGGGAACAATTCACAAAAAGAAGTATAATTCCAAACAGTAATCAGTCGGAGTTGTATTTTGAAGAGCCCAACATAGAACAATTTGTAGAGCGTCTTGAAACACTTTACCCTGAAATCGAATATGTCAATCACCTGATGACACACAACTGGGGACAAAAGGTGGTCAGATTCTACGATTTGGATGGTAACTTAATTGAAGTAGGAACACCGATATAATCAACAAATTCCAATTTGAACTACAATAAAATACAAGATATTATTTTTATTGACTTTTCTGTGTTTTTATGCTACAATCTAATTAACCACCAAACTCAAATTTGAGGAGAAAAACCAACATGGCAAACTATTCTATCTGTGGAATCGACTGCGATTCCTGCAAGTTCAAGGTCGAGCAAGGCTGCAAGGGCTGCAAAACAATCGAGGGCAAGGTCTTTTGGGGCGAATGTGACCTCTACAAATGCAACGCCGAAAAGGGGCAGGAGCATTGCGGCAAATGCGCGCAATTTCCTTGCGACACGCTCAAAGAGTGGGCGGCATCCGAGAACTCCGAAAGAATCGACAATCTGAAAAACCTTTAATTACAGAGAGGGGAGAGACCTATGCGATACACGTGGCTTGACGAATACCTGATGCAAAAACCGGGTGTAACAAAAAACACCGAAAACTGGAACTGGGTTCGCTATATGATCGGCGACAAAATGTTTTTGGCGGTATGTCTGGATGATCGCGATCAACCCTACTACATCACGCTCAAGCTTGACCCGTTTGAAGGCGAAGCTTTAAGAGAAGCATACGAGGACATTATCCCGGGTTTTTACATGAACAAGATCCATTGGAACTCTGTCAAACCCGACGGAAAAGTCCCCGACGAATTGCTCAAAGAGATGGCGGACAAGTCCTATAACCTCATCCTCAAGGGCTTTAGCAAAAAACGCCAGCAGGAGATCCTCGGCGGGCAATAAAACGATCCATTTACAAAATCAACGGAGAGGAACTATGTTTGAAAAAATAAAGGCGAACGTATTATTCAACAAGCTCTTAAAAAGACCTGACATCAACAAGGCGTATGCAATGGTGCCGCCAAGTGATTCTTGGTACGATACCATTCAAAAGGTGCACAACTCCTTGGCTAAAATTCAAACAAAGCCGCACCAAACGCTTGAGATCACCAGCCGCGACAACCTCAAATTAAGGGGCATTTATTATCCCA
>JAZNYU010000107.1:0-1976 GCA_045594605.1 Eubacteriales bacterium | reverse complement strand
ACAATGAACGGCAGAACCTATTACACCTTCCGCGTAGGATGCGTGTGGGGACTTCTTTTGGATTGCGGCGAAGATAAGGACGATAGTAGCGTAGAATACGGCGGAACGGTATGCTTCCATCACTTCCGACTGCGTGAAACGGAATTCATCAAGAACGTTATTGCAAACGCACAAAACGAATATGCCGCCGAGGGGGTTACCCACAAATTGGTCATCTCTCACATCGGTTTTACCTATAAGGATAAATCCCCCTTTGATATTGAGGAAGAGCTTTACCGCGAGTGGGCAAAGCTGATGCGCGATCATATTCAACCCGATCTGCTCCTTTACGGACATCACCACAGAGTCGAGATTTCAAAGGCAGGCGGTGACTTTGACACCTACGGTCAACCCTGCACCGCCATTGTTGGCTCCAAGCCCATTTTCGACCGTGAAAACGGCAACGGCTTTGTCGGTTGCGCCCTGACGCTTATGGAAAACGGCAAAAAGCGCGTTGTGTTCAACGATAACAAGGGCGAAATCCTAGTCGATGAAATCATTGATTGATAAAACAAAAATCCGATACGGAAAACCGTATCGGATTTTTGTTTTTATTCTTTGTTATTCGTTTCATCTTCTTTTTTCTCAGTCTGCGCATCTTCCTTGCGTCTGAAGCTGATGCCAACTGTTAAAAAGAGAAATCCTGACGTATTGAAGAGGATGCCGACGGTCGTATTGCCGCCAGCGGCGATCGTAATAATGCCAGATACAAACAGTAAAATGGCGCAAATGTTTAAAATTAAGGCTTTGTCAATTTTTTTCATATTATCCCCCATTAAAGTGTAGCTTCCAGATTTTTACGGATGGCTTTGATAAAGTCAATGGAATTAACTGCTTGCGTTTTCGTACCCTCGACAACAAGACCGACAAGGTCCTTTGTCATAATGCCGTCATCAAGCGTTTTGATGCAAGCGGCTTCCAGCTTATCAGCAAAGGATACGAGCTCGGGGAGCTTGTCAAGCTCGCCTCTCTTACGGAGTGCGCCTGTCCAGGCGTAAATGGTTGCCATGGGGTTGGTAGAGGTATCCTCGCCCTTGAGGTAGCGGTAATAGTGACGTGTAACGGTGCCATGTGCGGCTTCGTATTCATATTTGCCATCGGGAGAAACCAAAACCGAGGTCATCATAGCAAGGGATCCGAACGCGGTGGAGACCATATCACTCATCACGTCGCCGTCATAGTTTTTGCAAGCCCAAATAAAACCGCCCTCACTGCGAATGACGCGTGCAACCGCATCGTCAATGAGCGTGTAGAAATACTCGATACCTGCCGCTTCAAAGGCTTCTTTATAGTCGGTATCGTAGATCTCTTGGAAGATGAGCTTAAAGGTCTGGTCGTATTGCTTGGAGATGGTATCCTTGGTGGAGAACCAAAGATCTTGCTTGGTGTTGAGCGCATACTGGAAGCAGGAGTGTGCAAAGGAGCGAATGGAATCATCCTTGTTGTAGCTGCCCTGCAATACACCGGAGCACTCAAAATCGTAGACGGTTTGGCGGAAGGTCTCGTTTCCCGCTTTGTCGGTGAAAACGAGCTCTGCCTTCCCCTCGTTGGGCACGCGGTATTCGGTTGCCTTGTAGATGTCACCGTAGGCATGACGCGCAATTGTAATGGGCTTTTTCCAGTTGCGGACCGCAGGACGGATGGAGTCGATCAGGATAGGCGCACGAAAGACAGTTCCGTCAAGAATTGCACGAATGGTGCCGTTGGGGCTCTTCCACATTTCGGAGAGGTTGTACTCCTCTACGCGTTGCTTGTTGGGTGTGATGGTGGCACACTTGACGGCAACGCCGTATTTTTGGGTGGCATATGCCGAATCAAACGTTACCTGATCCTTTGTTTTTTCGCGCTCGGGCAAGCCGAGATCGTAGTATTCGGTTTTCAGATCAATAAAAGGCAGGAGCAATTCATCCTTGATCATCTTCCAAAGGATGCGTGTC
>JAZNYU010000106.1:0-2387 GCA_045594605.1 Eubacteriales bacterium | reverse complement strand
AAGTCCCCCAAAGCCCCCTCAAGAACTTGCTCACAACAGGTATCTAAATAACTTCGTTAGTTTCCACACGGACAGTCGGCGCAAGCCTACGCTTGCTTTGGCTCTCGCGAGCTCCCAGGCGCCACCAAGACCCTGGTCGCTAAGAAAGTTGACTCGCAGAGGATTCTTTTTCAAAAAACGTTATCTGCTTTTAAGAAAGTGATCAGCATCCGTTGACAAACATTTACACGTGTGATACAATAAATTCATCCATTCATTACAAAGGAGAAAAACAATGGGACTTTTTGGTGCAATCAAGGCGTTTTTTGCCTTGAGAAAAAATCTTGCAAAAGAGCTTGAAGCAATGCGAGAGAGAGAAGCACGCTACCCTGTTATGACGACCGATGAGCTTGCCGCACTGGATGACGAGGAATTGTTCGAGGCGGTCAACGTAAGAACGGAAAACAAAGTGGATAGCTTTGAAGAGCTCACCGACGGCTTTCACTCGCTGAACGATTCCCAAAAGGTGTTTTATGCCTTGAATTGGTTGGAAATGGAAGTGAACAACGGTGGCTTGTGTCAGTTTTTTGTAAACTCCAGTCGCGTTGCCGCCCCCTTTGTTAGCGAATATATGGGCGTTGTTGGCGCCGATGCGCACAAAAAACTGTTTGATGATTTCATCCAAAAAAACAACATCAACGCAACCGAGCTCTCCTTTTTTGATATAGAAAAAATCGAGGAATTTGAAGAAAAAGCCGAGTTTTATCCCTTTGACGATTACGACGAGGCATTCTACGAAATGGAACCTCTTGAAACCTATCTCAAAAAGTATATCCGTAAACACATAGCGGATTTTTGAGATGCAATTTACCGTTATACAATAAAACGGGCGACCATCGGTCGTCCGTTTTTTTGTTTTCGGTATGCGTTTGTTTTTGAGAAGCGGCGGGAGCAAGCCCCCGCCCTACTGTGCGAAAATTCATACCTTGAACTCTCTTAACGAGCAGGGTCTCGGTGGCCCCTGCGAGTTAGCGAGAGCAAAAGAAAGCGTAGGCTTGCGCCGACTGTCTGTTGGTGCATTGCGGATTTGTTTTGATAATCCCCTTGTCAGCAAGTTCTTGAGGGGGTGTGGGGGAACTTCTCGAAAGAAGTTCCCCCACATAAATCCTTATTTAACTATTCTCTCAAACGGACAGTCATTGTTTGTCAGTACGGGCAAGAGGCGGAAGGAGAAGCGGAAGTCGCGGTCATCCAGACGCCATTTTTTGTCGAGCTCGGGGCCGCAGGAATTGGAGCCGATACCACTGTGGCGATAGTCGATGTGAACGACGGTCTCGTCAAGGGGCTTGAGCTCGTAATCGTGCGCGGTGGCGGTGAGCTGACGCGCGGTGAAGTGCGAGCAGTTAAAGCTGAAGCTCTTGCACTCCTCGGTGTTGGTGGCAAGCAGACCGTGTCCGGCGGCGTTTGCAACCTCTACCCAGCGCGTTTCGATGTGTGCCATATTCTCTTGCGGACGAACGTAATGCTCAAAATGCTCGGTGACGGTGGTCTTGTAGCAACCAATGCGAGAGGCGTGCTTTTTGTCGATATAGGACTCAACCGGTCCCCTGCCAAAGTAGGCAAGCTCTTCGCAGTCGGCAGGCATCTTGAACTTGACGCCAAAACGAGGCAGGAAGGCGTTTTCCTTTGCCACGTGTACGTCCATATCGACCTTGACACCCTCGCCGCGGGCGAAGATATAGCGAACGTCCATTGTCAGGAGCACGTCGCGCGCAGGCGCACCCATCACAAGTGTTGCGGAAACGGTAATAGACTCCGCGGTGCTCTCGGTGACGGCGCAGGTGCGGCAGTGCAGGCGCATGTTGTTGTAGAATTGGTTGACCCACTGATGCTTGACGTTGCGGTCGTTGTCGGTGGGCGCACGCCAGATGGTGGGGGTAACGGATGCCGTCAGGAACTCCTTGCCGCGTCCCTTAACGGATTTGAGAAGTCCGTGCGGACGGTCAACGGTGTAGCGATTTTCGCCATCGGTGACCACGATCTCGGCGGCACTTTCGCAAACCGCGAAGGTTGCGGGCGCGAGCGTTTTTTCGATAACGGGAGCGGCAGGCGTGTCAAGCTCGAATTGATCAAAACCAACCTCATAGCCCATCTCCGCCCAAGGCGTTGGGCTGTTTTGACGGTAGGAAAGGTTGAGATAGCAGAATCCGTCAAGCTTGGAAAGGTCGCCGAGATCGAGCTTGTAGGTGCGGCGGCGACGGGGGGCAATATTCAACGCCGTGATACGTGCTTGACGAACGATGCGACCGTTGCGCTCAATGCTCCAAACGAGGTCGAGGTCGGAAAGGTTTTTGAAATAACGGTAGCTTTGCAGGGTAACGCTTCCCTTTTCGGCATCGAATGCCTCA
>JAZNYU010000105.1:0-3597 GCA_045594605.1 Eubacteriales bacterium | reverse complement strand
GCACTGACAACCGTTAAGCAGGACTTTATCTCCTTAGGTGAAAACGCGTTTACCCTGCTCCGCCAAGCCATTAAGGGCAACAAGACCAAGCGCATAACCATTCACACCGAGCCGATCTTCCGCGATTCGACCGCTCCCGTTTGTGAAACAAGCGCCGAGGGCGCACAATCAAAATAAATTATATGAGGTGAAATCATGAAAAAGACTTACTCTCGCATTCTTTCTCTTCTGCTCGTTGCTATCATGCTCCTCTCTCTCGTTTTGACCTCCTGTCACAACGATCCGAGCAACAACAACGGCACCAACGAAAGCACCACCGATGGTGGCAAGTGGCAAATTCCCGAGGGAGAATACACCATCCCGAAGGAAGAGGGCTACAATCAGATCACCTTCTATTGGTCTCACCCCGGTGTTATTGAAAACTGTGACATTTGGGCTTGGTGGGATGGCAAGGAAGGCAGCGGCTACATCATGCACCCCTGTGACTACGGTGCAAAGGTCGTGCTCAACGTGCCCGTAGGCATTGAGCAGATCGGATTTATCGTTCGTACCGGATGCTCCGATCCCGGTGGCTCCTCTTGGGGAGAAGCTACCAAGGACGGCACCAGCGAAGACCGTTTTGCTGTGATTGAGGGCGAAGAAACCTTTATCTACCTCAAGAGCGGCGATGCAGCACAGTACACCAGCCAAGATGGAGGCAAAACGCTTACCATGATTAAGAAATTTACCCTTGCGGGCATGACCGATTTCCACAAGATCCAATACAACGTAACCCCCAAGACTGCGATCACCAGCTACAAGCAGGTCAAGGTTTATGAGGGTGACAAAGAATTGACCATTCTCGACATCAGCAATATGGGCAAAGAGGTTACCAGCGGCATTATTGAAGTGGAAGAAACCCTTGATATTGGCAAAAACTACCGCGTGGTAATTGAGGGCTACGGCGAAAAGGCAGTGGTTCCCACCTCTATTTTTGATAGCGAGTACTTTATTGAAAACTACACCTACGACGGCGATGATCTCGGTGCGATCATCAACGGTGATAAAACCACCTTTAAGGTTTGGGCTCCTACCGCCTCTAAGGTAGTGCTCAACCTCTTCACCTCCGGCCACGAGGGCTCCGCTTACAAGAGCGTTGATATGGTCAAGGGTGATCGCGGTGTTTGGTCCTACACCGAAAGCTGCGGTCACGGCACCTACTACACCTACACCGTAACCACCTCGGTTGGCACCCAAGAGGCAGTTGACCCCTATGCAAAGGCGGCAGGCCTTAACGGTAACCGCGGCATGGTAGTAGATCTTTCTCGCACGAACCCCGAGGGTTGGGGCGAGGATAACTTTGCAACCGGCATTAAGACCTACAGCGATGCTGTTATTTGGGAAGTACACGTAAGAGACTTCTCTAACAAGATCGCATCCTCCAACTACAAGGGCAAATATCTCGCATTTACCGAGCGCGGACTTGTAAACGAGTTTGGTCAAAGCATTGGCGTTGACTATCTTGTAAATCTCGGCATTACCCACGTACATCTCCTTCCCGTTTACGACTATGCAACCGTTGATGAAGCTAACCCCGATAGCCAATTCAACTGGGGCTACGATCCCAAAAACTACAACGTTCCCGAGGGAAGCTATTCTACCAACCCCTATGACGGTGAGGTTAGAATTAAGGAATACAAGCAAATGGTGCAAGCACTGCACGCAGCAGGCATTGGCGTTGTTATGGATATGGTCTATAACCACACCTACGATGCAAACAGCTCCTTTAACAAGATCGTTCCCTACTACTATTACAGATACACCGCAACGGGTGCAAACTCTTCTGCTTCCGGCTGCGGTAACGATACCGCCTCTGAGCGTTATATGTTTGGCAAATTTATGGTTGACTCGGTAAGCTACTGGGCAGAGGAATATGACCTTGATGGCTTCCGCTTTGACCTGATGGGCCTGCACGACCTTGCAACTATGCAAGAGGTTGAAAACGCAGTACACGCTATCAATCCCGAAGCAATTATTTACGGTGAGGGTTGGACAATGGGCTCCACCATTGACGGCAGCCCTATGGCTAACCAAGGTCAGATCAGCAAGATCGAGCCCCTCGAGGGTGCTATCGGCGGCATTGCCGTATTCAACGATACCATTCGCGACGGTCTTAAGGGCAGCGTATTTACCGCAACCTCCAAGGGCTATATCAGCGGCAACGGCAACGGCTCCTTCCCCTCTGTTCTCTTTGGTATCAAGGGCGGCGCCGGCACCGGCTTTAGCTGGGAAGTGAAAAACGGTATGGTCGTTAACTATATGAGTGCACATGATAACAACACTCTGTGGGATAAGCTCATCCTCTCCAACGGAGATAACACCGTTGAGGAACGCCTTGCCATGAACCGCCTTGGCGCAACCCTTTTGATGATCTCCAAGGGCACCGTGTTCTTCCAAGCAGGTGAGGAAATGCTGCGCACCAAGGACGGTGACGAGAACAGCTATAAGTCCGGCGACGCCATCAACAACATCGATTGGTCGGTCCTCAAGGAAGGTAGCAACGAATACGAAATGATGCGCTACTACCAAGAGCTGATTCGCGTAAGACAAGAGTACGCAATCTTTAGAACGCTGAACACCGCCGTGATCGCCAACACCTCCTACGGTGAAGGCAGAGTTGCTATTACGCTTGATAACCATGCAGGCGGTAAGGCACTTATCGTTTCCAACCCCACAGGTGAAGCGATGACCTACAACGTTTCCGGCAACTGGCATATGATCGTAAACGGTGTTGACGTTATGGATGCTCCCGAGGCAGTAACCGGCAGCATCACCGTTCCCGCCTACACGGCAGTCGTTTTTGTAAACGACGCATGCCTCAACGGCTAATTGAAACCACACATAAAAATTGGCAGGCACCCGAGGGTGCCTGCCTTTCTCATTTGTTACGCAGTATTTAAGTGGGGTGTTACACAATTGGCTACGCAGATTGTGTAACACCTTGTTTTTTGTTGGGTTTTTTTGTATTTATTGCATCATTATTGTATATTTTCTTGCTGCGGAGCGTGCCACGCAATGGAGGTGGATTTGCTGTGCAGTGTGTCACGCATATTAGAAAATGATATGCCCGTCAGATTCTTTTCTTTCTGACAATGAAGAACCAAATCACGAAGCTGCCGCATCCGACGAATGCCACGCCAGAAATAATACAAGTAACAATCAAAAGACTTTGAAGCTGACGGTCCTTGCTCTCAAGCTCGTTCTTCAGGCTCTCATGCTCGCCAGCCATTTTTTCAAGCTCGGTTGTGGTATCCTGCTTGCCTGTCTCGATCGCTTGTTCAAGCTCTGCCTTAACGTCCTCAAGTTTCTTGGTTAACGCATCGATCGCCTCTTGCAGAGTTGCCTCGGCGCTTGCGATCGCATCCTCAAGCGCGGCTTTGCTTTCCGCGTCTGCCGCTTCAAGTGCCGCCTTGGCGTCCTCAAGGGCCTTATTCAGAGCTTCAAGCTCGGCTGTGGTATCCTGTTTGCCTGTCTTGATTGCTTCTTCAAGGTCTACAATCGCCTGCTCCAGCTTTGTCTGAACGTCCTCAAGCTTCTTAGCAAGCGCGTCGATCGCCT
>JAZNYU010000104.1:0-24175 GCA_045594605.1 Eubacteriales bacterium | reverse complement strand
TTTCACAATGACCTCTTGCAATCTGTTTGCAAAAAAGGATAATAACGAAGAACCCAAGACAGAAACGCCCACCATCAACGTTTACACCCTCAACGGCACCACAGGCTTTGGTATGGCAAAGCTGATGAACGATGCAAAAGCCGGCACAACCACCGAAAAATACAACTTCTCGGTACAAAGTGATGCTTCTATGGTTACTTCTGCACTCCTAAACGGCAGTGCAGACATCGCGGCTCTCCCCACCAATGCGGCTGCAAACATCTACAACAAATCCGAGGGCGGCGTTGTTGTTCTCGCGGTCAACACACTCGGTTGTCTCTATCTTTTGACCAATCAAAACGAGACTGTCACCTCTTTTGATGACCTGCGTGGCAAGACCGTTTACGTTCCTGCGCAAAATCCCACATTTATTTTCACCTATCTTTGCAAGCAAAACGGCCTTGAGGTTGGCAAGGATATTACTATCAACTCCTCTACCTACGCGCAACCCGCAGCCCTGAAGGATGCCGTTGCATCGGGGCTTGTTGACATTGCCGTACTCCCCGAGCCGATGGTCACCATTGCCATCAATACCGCAAAAAGTGCCGGTAACGGAACGGTGATCACCAATGCAATGGATCTGACCGCCGAATGGAACAAGGTATCCACAGAGGGCTCTCTTGTGCAAGGCTGCATCGTTGTACGCCGTGCTTTTCTGGAGCAACACCCCGAAGCAGTTGAGAACTTCTTAAAGGAATACAAGGCTTCGATCGAATTCCTTTCCACCGATCTTGACAGTGCCGCACAGATGATCGTTGACAACGGCATCTTTACCAGCGCTCCCGTTGCCAAAAAGGCTCTGCCCAACTGCAACGTATGCTTCCTTGACGGCGCCGCTATGAAATCTGCTATGGAGACTTACCTTGGCACCCTTTTTGGAATTGCACCCGCATCGATTGGCGGAAAGCTCCCCGCAGATAACTTCTACTATGCAAAATAAGGCATAAATAGCAAAAAAACGATGAAAACTCTAAAAAAAATAGGCCGCGTACTTCTTGTCGCGGCCTTTTGGCTGGGTGTGTGGGCGCTTGCCGCACACGCTTTTGGAAAGCCTTTGCTCTTTCCTTCTCCTCTATCGGTTATCAAAACCTTGTGGGAGCTTTTGCAAACAAAGCAATTTTACATTGCAACGGGAACGTCTCTTGCTAACATTCTGTTGGGGACGCATTCTGCTATTCTCGTCGCCTGCGTTCTGGCGGTCGTTACCTCTCGCGTGCGTTTTGTAAGAGAGTTGATCTACCCCGTTATGGCGGTTGTAAAAGCCACGCCTGTGGCATCCTTTATCATTTTGATGCTTTTGTTCCTCGGTCCTGTTAAGGTGCCTGCCTTTATAACCTTTTTGATCGTTCTGCCCATTGTGTGGACGAACCTTGACCAAGGTATTCAAAGCATCGACGTGCAACTTGCAGAGGTGGCAAAGCTCTATCGTTTTTCCTTTATCAAGCGCTTGCGCGTGTTGATCTTGCCATCAGTCAAACCCTATTTTCTTTCAGCCTGCCGCACGGCGATCGGACTTGCCTGGAAAGCAGGCGTTGCCGCCGAGATCATTGCTATGCCCCCCGATACCATTGGTACGATGATCGGCGAAGCAAAGCTCTACATTATGAGTGCCGAGATGTTTGCTTGGACTCTGACTGTGGTTCTTTTGAGTCTTGTGATCGAGTTTGGTGTTTCCTATCTTTTTACAAGATTAGACACTGCCAAAGTGCAAAAGGAGGTGGCGTAAGATGTTAAAAATAACCAACCTCACATTTGCTTTTGACAAAAAAACAGTGCTGGAAAACTTTTCGATGGAGCTCCAAAAAGGTGAAATCCTTGCCGTCATGGGGCCTTCGGGATGCGGTAAAACCACACTTTTGGGGCTGATTGCGGGGCTTTACAAGCCGCAAAAGGGCGAAATTGAGAGCACTTTTGAAAAAGTTGCTTACGTTTTTCAGGAGCCGCGCCTCTTTCCTTGGCTGACAGTTAAAGAAAACCTAATTGCCGTTATGGATGAAAAAGACGTAAACACCGCAAAAACCGTTGCAGAGTGTCTCTCCTTTGTTGGTCTTGAGGACTGTGCCGACAAATATCCGAGCGAGCTTTCGGGTGGTATGAAAAGCCGCGTTTCTCTTGCGCGCGGACTCGCTTTTGGCGGTGACTTATTCCTTTTGGACGAGCCCTTTGCCGCACTGGATGAAGAATTGCGCCACAGCTTGGCTGCAAAGCTCAAGGATTTTCTCGCCGCACGCGGAGCGTCCGCCATTTTGGTAACGCACAACAAAGAGGATGCCGAGGGGATCGCCGACCGTATTCTCGTTCTCCCCTAACCCACTCCCAATAAGGCACTCACGGTTACAAATTCGTAGCCCTCAGCCAGCAAAGCAGGAATGATCTTTTCCAACGCCTCGGGCGTTTTGCTGTTGTGCCCAATAAAATCGTGCATCAGGATAATATCGCCCGCTTGCACGTTCTCAAGCACCGTTTTCACCAAGTGAGCGGTGCTTTTGTGTTCCCAATCGCGCGTATCAAGGCTCCACAAAATGAGGATATAGTCATCCTCCTTCAAGCATTTTTCAAGACTGGGTGTCAGTGCTCCTTGGGGCGTGCGCAAAAGGTGTGGACGGTATTCGCAAAGCTCCTCTAGGGCATCTTCGCATCTGCCGATCTCGTCAAAAATGGCTTTCTCACCCAAGTTGCTGATATGCGGATGACTGAACGTGTGATTGCCAACCTCATGCCCCGCCTCGATGACCGCGCGTGCCGCCTCGGGATAGTTTCTTACATTCTTCCCCACCATAAAAAAGGTGGCAGGGATGTTATACTGTGCTAAAATGTTCAAAATGCGCGGCGTGAGAGTGGGATGCGGACCGTCATCAAAGGTGAGTGCGATCTGCTTTTTGCTGGTTGCGACCGAGCGGTAGACCTTGACCGCTGCCGATGGCGAGAGTGTCAAGAGCCGAAGCAAAACAAGCAGGATGAGCACAACAGAGACGAAATGCTTTGTGTTTTTCATTCTCCAACCGCTCCCGTCAGCTCGTCAAGTGTGCCAAACCGATAGCCCTGCGCGCGTGCTTCGCGGATGACATCAGCAAGAACTTGCACGTTTGTATCGGACGTGGGATGCAAAAGCATCACTTCGCCATTGTGGAGGTTATCAAGAATGATGCCCTTGGCTTTTTCAATCAGCATTTGCTTTTGATTGTCCCAATCGGGGTATGCAAAGCTCCAAAAGATTGTTTTGTAGCCGTTCTCGGCGGCACAAATGAGGTTCTCTCGGCTAAAAACGCCCTCGGGCGGGCGGTAATATTTTGCCATCTCTTGCCCCGTGCGTTCGCGATAAAGCGCTTCAAGTGACTCTAACTCTGCGAGAAAAGCATCATTTGCATATTGCGACATATCCTTGTGGCGCGCGGTGTGGTTGGCAACGGTATGCCCCTCGTTGATCATCCTTTCCACGAGGTCTTCGCTTTTATAGAGCATGGTATCGAGAATAAAGAAAGCCGCAGGAACCTTTTCATCGCGCAGAATATCAAGCGTTTTTGCAATGTTCCCGTTCTCGTAGCCTGCATCAAAGGTCAGATAAATGACCTTGTCACCGTCATTTGCATCTGCGTGGCGGCGATCGATATAATATGCGTTGTGCTCCTCAATAAAGGAAAGTCTTGCATCAAGGGGCGGTTGCACGTGACCTTTTACGTGCTTGCAATACCACTGATGTCGCACCGTTTGTGCCTGTGCGGGTAAAGAAAAACTGCCAAGCAAAGCGGCAAAAAGCATAAAAAACAACACCGTTTTCTTCATAGAACGGCCTCCTTTTATCGTTTTGATAAAAGTTTGCTCCGTTTTGTAAGAAGAAAACGGTGTAATTTTTTGAAAGAAAAGCAATTAGTCCTTGTTAAACAAGCAATTTTCATTTTACAAGATGGAGAGAATTTCGGACAATGAATTAACTTGATAATCCGCAACGCCCTCACCAAACTCCGCACTTTGATACTGCGCGAGACCGTTTTTAACCCAAACGGTTTTCATTCCAATCGCTTTGGCAGGGATAATATCGTTATCGAGCCGATCACCGACCATAACGCTTTCCGCTGCGGTGCATTTTGCTAACTCAAAAGCCTTTTCAAAGATTTCCTTATCGGGCTTTGCATATCCAATCTCTGCGGATGCAGCAATTACATCGAAGTACTGATGCAAGCCCCAAAACTCCAAGCGTTCTGCAGTTCCAAGCTTTTGGTTTGCGATAATGCCGAGTTTATATCCCTTATCAACGAGAGCCGTCAATGTGCTATGTGCATCTGAATACGGAACCTCATCTTCCGAGTGCCAACGAGTTTTTGTTAATCCGAAGTGTTTGATAGCGGCAGAGTTGCCATCAAGTCCTTGTTTTGCAAGAGCAATACGAACATCGTCGAAATCTTTGAAAGTGATGCTCGTGTCGCCAATCATTTCTCGCGCTCTGTGATCGTATGCTTCGGTTTCATCGACGAGTGTTGAGCCAACATCAAAGAAAATCCATTTGATCATTTCACCACCGCTTCATGTTTCTTTCAAACTTTTCGGTGTATGCCTTTTTGAGTTCTTCTTCGGTGATGCCGTAACAAAGCATAACATCGTTGAAATACATCAGCACGTCTGCCATCTCTTCAATGAGGTCTTGTCTAATTTCGGGATCGGTGCAAGCGACCTCACCACCGTTTTTCTTGACAATGTCAATGACCTCACCTATTTCGCCAATCATCCAAAGCAGCTTGTTTTGTCCGATTTCGGGGCAGATCGGTTCCCATTTGTGCTTGTATTTTTCTTGCAGAGCCTTTTGCATCTCTTGCATTTCGTCTATTGTAAATTGTTGCATATGCTTATCCCTATTGTTTAGTTTGTTCTCGTGGTTCCCCATTCACTGATGGAGATCTTTCCATCGAGGGTGGTGCGCAGAACGATGCGCATCGGTACGACGGCGTCACTGCCCACGTCGCGGCGCAAGGAACCGTCGTTTTGGTAGAGCTTGTAGAAAAGATAGTATGTAGACGTCTTTGTACCGTTTGCGGCGGTCTCCTCGCCGGCAAAGCGGATCTCTGCCTCGTAGATCATTTGTTGCGAGAAAGCGCCTTGCTTTTCATGCTTTTTGTAGTAAATTTCGTTAAAGCAGTTGTTGTAGGCATCCAGGTCGGCGTGCATCATGATCTCCAAAAAGTCGCGCAGATACAAGACCTCGGGCACGAAGGACTTACTCTGGTCATCGTTGATCTCGGTCGTATGCCCCAGCCCGTCGGGATCCTCGCAATAAAGAATAACGTCGGGGCGCTTGTCGAGGTAGTCCTCATATTCAAAAATATTACCGTTGTAAGGGGGATAAAAATAACCGTTTGGCAGTTCAAAGGGCTTTTCTTTCTCCTCGCACGCCTTTACGATCAAAAGGACTGTAACCAAAACCAACACAACTGCAACGGTTATGACCAATGCCACAATCAGCTTTTTGCGCATCTTTTTGTTTTGTTCCTCTATTTTTTGCAAGTTTTTTTCGGAATTTGTGGGTTGCTCGTTCATATTCGCACTCCTCTTTTTGGGGGACTTTTGTTATAAAACATTATAGCACACGCGGGGCGCGTTGTCAATTCCAAATAGAAATTCCCTTGTCTGAGATTTGATTTTTATATAATATTTTTGAGAAAATATAATATAAGTTATTGCACTTGCGCGATTTTTGTGGTATAATAATTATGATTTTTTTGCGAAAGGACTTTTTCCATCATGAAGTATCTTGTATTGATCCCCGACGGGATGGCAGATGTGAAAATAGAACAGCTTGGCATGAAAACGCCCATGCAAGCGGCAAGCAAGCCCACCATGGATGCACTTGCCAAAAATGCGCTTGTAGGTACAGTCTCAAACGTACCCGTTGGAATGGTGCCCGAGAGCGACACGGCAAATATGGCGATCCTTTCGTTTGATCCCAAGGTCTACTCCAAGGGGCGCTCGCCTCTGGAGGCTATGAGTATGGGGCTGGATATGCAGCCCGACGAGACTGCCTACCGCTGCAACGTGGTCACCCTTTCCGACGAAGACGACTACGATGAAAAGATCATTCTTGACCACAGTGCAGATGAGATCACCACCGCCGAGGCGGATGAGCTCATCAAAGCGCTTGAAGCCGAGCTTGGCAACGAGTACCGCCACTTTTACACGGGTGTGAGCTACCGTCACTGCCTGCTTTGGAAGAATGGAAACGACAAATACCCCTTTATGCGCCCACACGATATTTTGGGCAAAAAGATCAAGGACTATCTCCCCTCGCCCGAAAACGGCGGTGCGGAGTTTTACGAATTGATGCGCAAGAGTTATGATATTCTCAACCATCACCCCGTCAACGAGGCAAGACGTGCACGCGGTCTCAAGCCTGCAAACTCCGCATGGCTCTGGAGCCCCGGCAAAAAGCCGCAGCTGCCGAACTTCCGCGAAAAATGGGGGCTGGATGCTGCTGTCATCTCCGCCGTCGACCTCATCAAAGGTATTGGTCTTTGCGCAGGTATGAAATCCATTGACGTTGAGGGCGCTACGGGCAACGTACACACCAACTACCGCGGCAAAGCCGAGGCGGCTATCAAAGCGTTTGCGGATGGCGCTGATTATGTCTACATCCACGTAGAAGCGCCCGATGAGTGCGGTCACAGAGCCGAGATAGAAAACAAGGTGCTCTCCATTGAAAAGATCGACACCGAGATTCTTTCCCCTGTTCTTTCCTATCTTGAGGGCTGCGGTGAGGATTTCCGCATTATGGTGCTCCCCGACCATCCCACGCCCATTTATCTGCGCACGCATACCTCTGATCCCGTTCCCTTTTTCATTTACGATTCTACCGTCACACGGGACGGCGTATCCGCTTTTTGCGAGGATACCGCCGCTGCTACGGGCTACTACGTAGCGGACGGTTACCGTTTGATGGAGATCTTGACCAAATAACTCCAGAAAGGATGTTTTGCAATGAATAACGAGCCTGAAGTGCAAGCTGCTCCCCCAAAAAAAGAAGAATCCGGCGGCTTTTTGTTTGACGCATTGGAAATGTTTGTGTGGGCGCTGGCTATTCTGCTTTTGGTTTTTACCTTTGCGTTCCGCCTTTGCCGCGTAGAGGGTGCTTCTATGGAAAACACGCTCTACAACGGCGAAAACCTTCTGCTTTACAGCTTTGCCTATGAACCCAAGCAGGATGACATTGTGGTATTCCACCTGACGGATACCGATCCCGATCTTGAAAAAATGCTTGTCAAGCGCGTGATTGCAACCGGCGGACAAACGGTGGTGATCAACTTTCAAAACAAGACCATCACGGTCGACGGCGTTCTTTACAAGGATGAACACGCAACACTAAAAAACAACGCCGACCAGATCATTGACCGCTACCTGAGCAACCGCCCCAATTGGAACTATGACATAAAAAACGATATCATGACGGTAACCGTCCCCGAGGGATATTTGTTCGTGCTTGGCGACAACCGCAATTTTTCGCGCGACAGCCGCGACTCCGACATTATGTTTGTAGATGAAAGATGTGTGCTTGGCAAGGTCATTGTGCGCGTTGCTCCCTTTACCGTATTCCCCTGACTGACACTAAAAATTGACTGAAAGCGAGGTATCCAAAATGCCTTCGGAACAAATACAATGGTTTCCCGGTCATATGGCCAAAACGCGCCGTATGATCTCCGAAAACCTCAAAAACGTAGATATTATCATTGAAATACTTGATGCGCGCATTCCCTTTTCCTCGCGCAACCCCGAAATCAAACGGCTGACAGAGGGCAAACCCACGTTGGTGCTTCTCAACAAGGCATCTCTGGCTGACCCCAATCAAAACGCGCTTTGGATGAAGCGCTACACCGACGAGAACACCAAATGCATTCTGACCGACTGCGTAACAGGTGAAGGACTGAACAAAATGGAAGGCGCGATCAAGGAGATCCTTGCCGACAAGCTCCGCCGCTATGAGGAAAAAGGTATGCAAGGTCGTCGTGTGCGTGCCATGGTGCTGGGAGTTCCCAACGTAGGCAAATCTTCCCTGATCAACCGCATTTGCGGCAACAAAAAGGCAAAAGTTGAGGATCGCCCCGGTGTAACCGTTGATAAGCAATGGGTGCCCACCAAGATCGGTGTTGACCTACTCGATATGCCCGGCATTCTTTGGCCCAAGTTTGAGGAACGCCGCGTAGGCGAAAATCTGGCACTGACGGGTGCTATTAAGGATTCTATCCTCGATATTGAAGCACTTGCAACCGTTCTTTGCAAAAGACTGCGCCTGCTTTACCCTGAAATGCTCACAACTCGCTACAAGCTTGGTAACATTGCACAGTATGAGGAGCTTTCGGACTACGATCTCTTTTTGACCATTGGCAAAAAACGCGGATTTCTGATCAGCGGCGGCGAGATCAATACCGAGCGCACCGCCATTATGCTGCTGGACGAGTTCCGTGCCTGCAAGCTCGGTCGCATCACGCTTGACCGTTACTCCAAGGAGGAGCTCCATGCTTGATTATACGTTAGAAAACCAACTGCACAAGGAGGGATTCTCTCTTGTTTGCGGCGTTGACGAGGCAGGTCGCGGTCCCCTTTGCGGTCCCGTATTTGCCGCCGCTTGCATTCTGCCCGACGGACTTGTGCTTGAGGGGCTGAATGACTCCAAAAAGCTCACTCCCAAAAAGCGCGACAAGCTTTTTGACCTCATTTGTGAAGACGCCATTGCCTACTCGATTGCATCGGCAAGCGTTGAAGAGATTGACGAGCTCAACATTCTGGAAGCTGATCTATTGGCTATGCGCCGCGCCATCGACGGGCTTTCCGTCAAGGCGGACTTTGCCTTGATTGATGGCAACATTGCAAGAGATTTTCAAATTCCTGCACGTGCCATTATCGGCGGAGACGCCAAAAGCCCCAGTATTGCGGCGGCATCTATTCTTGCCAAGGTTGCGCGTGACCGCGATTGCATAAGACTTGACGAAGAATATCCTCAATACGGCATTGCCAAGCACAAGGGATACGGCACAAAGCAACACATGGATGCCTTGCGTACATACGGCCCCTCGCCCATTCACCGCAAGCAATTTATTCGTTTTTTAGATAAAGATGCGAACAAGTGAAACAACAAAACAGATCGGCAATTTTGGCGAACGAATGGCAGTGCGCTATTTGCGCTTGCACGGATATACTGTAAAGGAGCGCAATTGGCGCTCGGGACACATGGAGATCGACATCATTGCCGCCAATTTCAAAACCCTTGCCTTTGTTGAGGTCAAAACGCGCACATACACCAAGGAGACGATCCACGAAGCACCGCCACCCTCCGTCGCTGTCAAAAGCGAAAAGCAAAGACTGACGCGCCGTGCCGCAAAGGACTATCTTTGGCAGCACCCCACCAAGAAAAGCCCTCGCATGGACGTGATCGAGGTGTGGCTCATACGCGACGAGACGACCGACAAAGCAAAGGTAGCCAAGATCAATCACATCAAAGCCGCTTACTAAAGGAGAAATTATGAAGCTTTCCCTTTTTGATCTGCACGCCGACACCGCTTGGGCGATGTATCAAACCAAGCAACCGCTCACTACCAACACCCTTGCCGTCTCGCTTGAAAAGGCGCAAAAGTACGAGCGCTACGTTCAAACCATGGCGCTTTGGACCTCTCCAAAGCTGAGTGATGACGAGGGCTATCTCGAGCTTTTAAAAACGGTCGAAAACCTCAAAAGCGATCCTGCCCTTTTGGATGACAGTGCAGAGCTTTGTACATCCTGTCCCTCGCGCGATTCCCAAAAAGCATCGCTTATTCTCTCGGTTGAGGATGCGCGTGTGCTTGACGGTCGCATAGAACGCGTAGCGGAGCTTGCAAATTTGGGTGTGAAGAGCATTATCCCCATGTGGAGCGGTGAGACCTGCATAGGCGGCTCTCACAACACAAGCGTCGGCTTGACCGACTTTGGCAAGCGCGCCGCAAAGGAAATGCTCAAGTACGGAATGGTGCTGGATATTTCTCACGCGTCGCTCGAGACGAGCAACGACATTTTTGAGATTTGTGCCGCGCACAACGCGCCCGTAATCGCTTCACACTCCAACGCACATCCTGTCTGCCCCGTCAGCCGCAATCTCGAGGATTGGCAAACACGCGCCATTCTTGCCTCGGGCGGCATTATCGGGCTTAATCTTTACCGCGCCTTTTTGGCAGAGGACGGAGAGGCAACACTGGATACGATTCTTTCTCACATCGAGCATTTCCTTTCTTTAGGTGCTGAAAATGCGCTCGCGCTTGGTTGCGATATGGACGGTGCGGATCTGCTTTCCGATATTCCCGATCTTTCCCACCTTGACCGTCTTGCAGAGCATCTTCTCTCACACGGATATGCGCAAAGCCTTGTAGATGCACTTTTCTTTGAGAACGCCTACCGCTTTGCCCAAAAACATTTTTGATCTACCCAATTTCTACCCATAAACAGGAGACACGACCATGTTCTATAAAAGCACAAGAAGTCAGGCGGCAGCCACGCACAACGCCGCACAGATCATTAAGCAAGGACTTGCCGCAGATGGAGGTTTGTTTGTACCAGAAGAGATCCCAGCCCTTACAATGGACGAAATCAAGGCGCTCTGCGATGAGTCTTACCCTGTAAGAGCTGCAAAGATTCTTGCAAAGTTCCTCTCTGACTACACCTATGAAGAGCTCCTTGCCGACTGTGAGGCCGCCTATAGCGAATCCTCGTTTGTTGGCGGTGCGGCACCGCTGGTCAACCTTGACGGTAATAAAGAGATATTGGAGCTTTGGCACGGTCCCACCGCCGCCTTTAAGGATATGGCCCTGCAAATCATGCCCCGTCTGCTTTCCCGCGCACTTGAAAAGACGGGTGAGGATCGCACTGCGCTCATTCTGGTTGCCACTTCGGGAGACACGGGCAAAGCCGCTCTTGAAGGCTACAAGGATATTGACCGTATCAAAATCATGGTCTTCTACCCTGTCGACGGTGTCAGCCACGTACAAAAGCTGCAAATGGCAACACAAACGGGTGACAACGTCAACGTTTGCGCCATCGAGGGCAACTTTGACGATGCACAAACAGGTGTAAAGGTCATCTTTGGTGACGATACGATGGTACAAAAGCTGAATGAGAACGGCTATTTCTTCTCTTCTGCCAACTCCATCAACTGGGGACGTCTTGCTCCGCAAATCGTGTATTACGTATCTGCTTACTGCGATCTGCTCACAGAGGGCAAGTGTCGCGCGGGTGACCCATTTAACGTTTGTGTTCCCACAGGCAACTTTGGCAACATTTTTGCCGCATACATTGCAAAATTGATGGGGTTGCCGATCAACAAACTAATCTGCGCATCCAATGCAAACAACATCCTCACAGACTTTTTGTGCACAGGCACGTATGACCGCAACCGCGATTTTTATCTGACGATGTCCCCTTCTATGGACATTCTCATCTCAAGCAACCTTGAGCGTCTGCTCTACTTTACCGCAGGCAGCGAAAAGACTGCTGACTATATGAAGCAGTTGACCACAAACGGTGTATATCACGTTGATGCCGACGTTTTTGCAAAGATCTCCGAAAACTTTGTTGGCTACTTTGCAGACGAAAAAACAACTGCCGATACCATTCGCAACTGTTGGGAGCAATACGGCTATCTTGCAGACACGCACACCGCAGTCGCTATTTCTGCCGCGGAGCAATATATCCAGGAAAGCGGTGACACGCTCCCGATGGTCATCGACTCGACCGCAAGCCCCTATAAGTTTGCCAACAACGTTTACCGCGCAGTTACAAAGAACGAGCCCGAGAGCGATCTTGCTGCTTTGGATGAGCTCTCCAAGGCAACGGACACTGCGATTCCCTATCCTCTTGCCGGTCTTGCGCAAAGAAAGGTTCGCTTCCAAAAGGTGGTTGCCAAAGATGAAATGGCAGCGGCTGTTCTTGAATATCTCGACATCAAATAAGGCAAAAATAAAAAGACGGCACTGCAAGTGCAATGCCGCCCCCCGACGGAGTTTTAGAATTCCTTGGGCTTGAATGTTGCGCAGAGTGTATCACCGGATGTGGACGCGTTGTGAGGTCCTACGGCGATCTCGTTTGCGGTGCAGTGGGTATCACAATCGTGATAGTAGCAATTTTGTACGTTGCACTTGATTCCCTTGATGTGCTTGCCGCAGCATTCCTCATGCTTCTTCATTTCCATTTTTCTTTTCCCCCTTGCGGTTTTGTGCAAAAGACTGTGTGCTTTCGCTGAAATTAGTTTTTCCGCAAGAGTGCAAATTTATACGTTTGAAAGGAGGTCCATTTGTGGCACTTTTCGTCATAGCCGATCTGCATCTGTCATCGGACGGCTCAAAGTCTATGGAAAAATTCGGTTCCAGATGGACCGACTATATGGGACGGCTCAAAAAAAATTGGACTGCCGTTGTACATCCCGAGGATACCGTGATCATTCCCGGCGATATTTCCTGGAGCCTCAAGCTTGAGGAATCTTTGGAAGACTTTCGCTTTTTGAATGCTCTGCCCGGCAAAAAGCTCATTGGCAAGGGCAACCACGATTTTTGGTGGTCTACCGCCAGCAAAATGAAGGCTTTTTTTGCCCAAAACGGACTGGATACCATCGATATTCTTTACAACAACGCCTACGATATGGGAGACTGCATCGTGTGCGGCACTCGCGGCTGGTTTGTTGAAGAATCACAGCAAAACACGGTGGGAACGGTCGATTACAGTCGCATCATCAACCGTGAGATCATTCGCCTGCGTATGAGCCTTGACGAAGCCGTCCGTCTGCGTGGAGACAATGAGAAGCCGATCCTTCTCTTTTTCCACTTCCCGCCCGTTTGGTGCGATTTTGTTTGCCGTGAGATTTTGGACGTGTTGCATGAATACAATATTACGACTTGCTATCACGGGCATATACACGGTATGTACGGCGTACCGAGAAAAACGCAATATGAGGGCATTGACTTTATCATGTGTGCCGCAGATCACCTGCTTTTTGCTCCTCTCCCCGTTTTTTTGCCGTAAAAATATAATAAAAATGAAGTTTTACACTTGAAATTTTGCAAAATCTATTGACAAAATGCAAAAAAAATTATAAAATATAGTCTGTATGTAAAAAAATTACCATAAACCATTTGGAGGACATTTGAAATGAGTTTGATCAAATCCACAAAAGCCGAAAAGAGCACCTATAAGTTGGAGTTCTCGGTAGACAAGGCTACCTTTGATAAGGCAGTATCTAACGCTTACCGCAAGCAGGTCGGCAAAATCGCAGTTCCCGGCTTCCGCAAGGGCAAGGCTCCCCGTTCCGTAATCGAAAAGATGTACGGCAAGGGATTCTTCTATGAAGATGCTATTAATGAAGTTCTTCCCGACGCTTTTGACGAAGCACTGAAGGAATCTAAGCTGGACATGGTTGGACAGCCTGAGTTCGATATCGTTTCTATCGACGATAACGGCGTTGTACTGTCTGCTATCGTTGCAGTGAAGCCCAACGTAAAGATTGCTAATTACCTTGGCATCGAGGCTGAAAAGACCGTTGCTGAAGTTACCGATGAGGAAGTTGAAAACGAGATCAACACCGTTCGCGAGCGCAACTCCCGCGAGATCGAGGTTACCGACGCTGCAGCTGTTATGGGCGACGTTTGCCACATCAACTACGAAGGCTTTGTTGACGGCGTTGCTTTTGAAGGCGGCAAGGGCGAGGACTATCCCCTCAAGCTTGGCTCCGGCAACTTTATTCCCGGTTTTGAAGAAGAGATCGTTGGCCACAAGGTTGGCGAGGATTTTGACGTAAACGTTACCTTCCCCACCGAGTACCACGCAAAAGAGCTTGCAGGCAAACCCGCAGTTTTCAAGACCACCATCCTCAAGATCAAGCACATTGAGCTTCCCGAGCTTGACGATGATTTTGCAAAAGACGTTTCTGAATTTGATACGATCGATGAATATCGCGCTGACGTAAAGGCAAAAATTGCTAAGAGACATGAAACCGAAGCCGATAACCGTTTTGAATCTGCTATTCTCGACACCCTGATCGAGAAGCTGGAAGCGGACATTCCCGAGGCTATGTTCGTAGCTGAGACCGAGAACTTTGTTCGCGACTATGACAACCGTCTGCGTATGCAAGGTCTTGACCTGAAAACCTACTTCCAATACACCGGCATGACTCTTGATCAGCTCCGTGAGTCCCTCAGACCCCAGGCTGAAAAGCAGGTTAAGCTCCGCTTGGCACTTGAGAAGATCGCTAAGGCTGAAAAGCTCAAGGCTACCAAGACTGAGATCAATGCTGAGTACAAGAGAATTGCTGACGAGTACCAGATGGAAGTTGAAAAGGTTCGCGAGCTGATTCCGGAAAACTCTATCGCTGAGGATATGAAGGTCAAAAAGGCGATGGATCTGGTTAAAGAGAACGCAATTATTAAGTAAGAACTCTTCATTCTATTTGAACCGGAAGTCGCGTCTGCTATTTCCGGTTCATTATTTCATCAGAAAAGAGGTATTTGATTTATGTTCGATCCCAAACTTTACACACAGGATGCCCTCGTGCCCATGGTTGTAGAACAAACCAGCCGCGGTGAGCGCTCCTACGATATTTTCTCGCGCCTGCTCAATGACCGCGTGATCTTCCTTTCCGATCAGGTCAACGACACCACCGCTTCCCTGGTTGTGGCGCAAATGCTCTTTTTGGAAGCACAAGACCCCGATAAGGATATTTCCTTCTATATCAACTCCCCCGGCGGAAGTGTCAGCGCAGGTATGGCGATCTATGACACCATGAACTTTATCAAGTGTGACGTTTCCACTATCTGTATTGGTATGGCTGCAAGCATGGGCGCGTTCCTGCTCTCCGCAGGCACCAAGGGCAAGCGTTTTGCTCTGCCTCACAGTGAGATCATGATCCACCAACCTCTTGGCGGCGCAAAGGGTCAGGCAACCGACATTGAAATTCAGGCAAAGCAGATTTTGCGCATTAAGGCAACTCTCAATGAGATCCTTGCCGCAAACACAGGCAAGCCCCTGGAGATCATTGAAAAGGACACCGACCGCGACAACTATATGACCGCACAGGAGGCTCTTGACTACGGTCTGATCGACAAGATCCTCACCCATCGCCCCTGACGATTTTTTGAAAGGATTTTTATCACCTTATGGCAAACAAAAATAACGCA
This sequence comes from Eubacteriales bacterium, assembly GCA_045594605.1. GTDB lineage: Bacteria > Bacillota > Clostridia > Oscillospirales > CAG-272 > UMGS1865. The sequence continues at coordinate 8,972 of JAZNYU010000104.1, read as the reverse complement.
AACGGCGAGCATCTGCGTCATTGTTCCTTTTGCGGCAGAAACGAGCATCAGGTCACCTTTCTGATCCCCTCGCAGTCGGGCGCATACATTTGCGACCTTTGTGTGGAGCAATGCAGCGACCTCATTGAGCAGATCGACAGTCACGTGCCGGGGCTTGACAGTGGCAAAATGTCACTCTCCGAGCTCCCCCGTCCGATGCAAATCAAGGAAGAGCTTGATAAGTACGTTATCGGTCAGGACGAGGCAAAGATTGCCCTTTCGGTTGCCGTTTACAATCACTACAAACGCATCCTCACCATGCAAGCCAAAAAGCCCAAGAAAAAGGCAAAAAAGAATGATACGCAAGAGCCCGAGAATATGGAAGAAGAGATCGAGCTGCAAAAGAGCAACGTGCTCCTTTTAGGTCCTACGGGTGTTGGCAAGACTTACCTTGCCCAAACCCTTGCAAAAACGCTCAAGGTTCCCTTTGCCATTGCCGATGCTACCACCCTTACCGAAGCCGGCTACGTTGGTGAGGACGTTGAAAACATTCTTTTGCGTCTGATTCAAGCGGCAGATTTTGATATTGAGCTTGCCGAGCGCGGCATTATTTACATTGACGAGATCGATAAGATCTCCCGCAAGAGCGAAAATCGCTCCATTACCCGCGACGTGTCGGGCGAAGGTGTCCAACAGGCGCTCCTAAAGATTTTGGAAGGAACCGTCTCCAACGTTCCCCCGCAAGGCGGACGCAAGCATCCCAATCAAGAATTTATTCAAATCGATACCAAGAACATCCTCTTTATCTGCGGCGGCGCGTTTGACGGTCTGGAGCAGATCATCCAAAAGAGAAAAGGTAGCCAGACCATCGGCTTTAGCGGCGAGATCAAGACAAAGTCCGAGCGCAAGGATAGCGGTATTTATCGCGACGTTGTTGCGCATGACATCGTAAAATACGGTCTTATCCCCGAGCTGGTTGGCCGTATCCCCGTTATGGTAGCTCTGAACGACCTTGACAAGGATGCACTGGTACGCATCCTCACAGAGCCTCGCAGTTCCCTGACCAAGCAGTATGTAAAGCTGTTTGAGATGGACGGCGTAAAGCTGGAGTTCACTCCCGAATCCTTGGAGGCGGTTGCATCCTTGGCTCTTGAGCGACACACAGGTGCGCGCGGCTTGCGTTCCATTTTGGAAAAGGCAATGACCGACATTATGTACGAGGTTCCCTCTCGTGATGATATTCTCAGTGTGGAGATCACTCCCGAATGTATCCGCGGAACAGGCAAGCCCATTTATCATTTGATCAATGAATAAGAAAAAAGCAGTCTCAATGAGACTGCTTTTTTGTTTAAAATATGATCAACTGTTACAACCGCATCTGCCGTGATGCTCGTGACGGTCATTCATTTGTGGCACAGGTGTGCTTTGTGCACAGAATTCGCCCGTTGGGAACGGCATATTGCGGAATACGCGGCAAGGATCGTCTTCCTCTACGGGTACACATTCTTTTTCAGGAATGCAGTATTCAGTCGCTTGAATGAGATACTGTGCCGAGCGGACAATGCGAATGACCGAGAAGATACCCAGCGATACAGTCAGGTAACGCTCGCCTCTGCCGTCACTACCGCCAAATCCGCCAAAGCTGATGGGGGCTTCCATGCAGGAATGCACGGGCTTTGGAATATCCCCCTCGCAGCAGCAACAGCAGCAATTGCACTCACTGACGCGTTCTACAATGCGTGTGCCAAGAAGAACGGGAGAGACCACCTCAACGATTGCGGTAGGCTCGTTTTCTTCCTCGCTCTCGGCAGGGGTACAACCACAGAAGTTCTCGCCTGCCACGCCGTGACTCTTGAAAACGCTGACGTTGCTCTCGCCGCCGTAAAGGATCACGCGCTTCTCCAGCACGGCAATGCCTTCAATTTCTTGCGAGCGCCCTGCGCAAACGCAAGCCTCAAATACAAGCTTTACGTAAAAACGAATGTTGACCGAGTAAAATCCGCGGTTAAAACGAATGGGGTCAATGTCGATACACGTCCATACGATCTTTGCACTCTTGGCACGAATCGTGCTTGTGCGCTCCAAAACCTCGTTGCCAAAATCCGAAAGATAAACACGTGCATTTTCAAAACAATCGCGATCGCGGCAGGAATCCAGAACACGACTGGTATCAATGCAGACGGTCTCGCGCGTGGGATTGGACCCCGGCACGCAAGAAAATTTATTTTCTGCCATAGCCAAATCTCCTTTGATGATAATTTCAGAGAACTACTCTCTTTGCTAATATTCTATGCTGCGCGCCGTGAATTGACACCCAAATCTTCCATTTTTCGACCAAATCGTTTTTTATTTCCCTTTCCCGAAGAAATTCGGCGTTTCCCTCTTGCAATCAAGGTCAAAATCGTTTATAATATATGTAACGAACAAAAGGCAGGTTTTTTGATATGCACAAAAAGATTTTATTATTTGTTTTGGTAGCGGCAATGCTCACACTTTCCGCTTGCCAGGTGGTTGAGGTCATCGACCACGGAACAACACCGCCACCCGCGGAGACCACCGCGCCGCCAACGGAATACGAGCCCTGGGGCTTTTGGCATTCCTACTCTACCTCGGGTGCGCTTGAATTGAGCAAAGATAGCAACAAAGCAAAGCTCTACTACCTTAAAACAGGATATTACGCATATACCGAAATCGTAGAGGTTGACTGCACCTTTGATGGAAACGCCACGTTTACCCTCTCTTTGGACGGAGAAACCCTGACGTTCACCTTCGATAAGTTTGCAAACACCCTCAAAACCTCAAATGCAACCTATACACATTTGGAAAAAGCTCCCACCGAGCACCCCGTATATGCTTATCCCGATTACACAAAGTGGAATCCCTCTTTTTATTTAACACTGGGAGAGATCGACTTTACTGCGATTAACGTGCTCTTTTATGAGGGTGCACCGCGTGATATTGCCCTGGCTTTTTACGGGGACGTGAAAAAGGTTCCCCTTTTGGAAAATCCCACCCGCCCCGCAAAGAACGGTGACGTTGTCAACATTGACTATTGCGGCAAATTGGATGGCGTTGCTTTTGAGGGCGGAACTGCTACGGGCGTGCAGCTCTTTGTATCGGATTATTTCGACACAGGATACATTCCCGGATTCACCAAGGGAATTGCCGGTCACGTGGTTGGTGACACCTTTGACGTAAACGTTACCTTCCCCGAAAGCTATCACGCACCTGCTCTCGCCGGCAAAGAGGTTGTCTTCACCATGACGCTGAACGGCATTGGCGATCTTACCTTAACAGATGAGGAAGTTAACCAATATAAGGATAACGATTACACCACCTATGATCAGTGGCTCGAAGCCGAAAAGGAAGCCTACGTCAAGTCTTTGTTCAGAGATTCCCTTGTAAAGGCTACTACGACCGTTTCTCCACTTCCCGAGGAATCCTATCTGTATTTCTATCAGCAAACCATTGATTATTATCATATGGTTGCGTATTACTACTCCATCGATTACGAAACGCTCGCGCTTTATTACGGATTGAGCGAGAGCGTGGTCATGAACGAATCGATCAAGCAAGCAACCTATGATCTTGCCCTCTACGCCGTGGCGGCGCAAAACGGTCTTACTTGGACCGACGAAGACTTCTCTGCAAAGTATGATGCTTTGGTTGCGGAGTATTTAAAGAGCCAAGAAAACGCCACCGAAGAGGACGCGCGCAAATATGCAGACGGTATGACGGTGCAGATCAAATATGAATTGACCGAGGAAGCAGTCATCGCATGGGCGATGGAGCAAGCCTTCCCAACTGTAAGCGAATAAAAAACGGACGGAAATTTTTGCAAATGCGAAAATTTCCGTCTTTTTTGCGTTATCTTGTGTTTTTTTGCGATAAAGAACAGTTGACAAACGCACAAAAATGTTGTATAATAATTGGGCACACCATATGGGGGTGCAATGGTTTCGACGGGGACTTTGAAACACGATAAGCGTGGCGAGCCGGGTAATCTCGTAAACTGCCTAAACTTTTAAAAATAAACGACAACAATTCTGTTGCTATGGCTGCCTAATCTTTACGCGTTAGCGTAAAGATGGCAGTGCCGTGACCTGCGCGTCACCCGTACCTCCGATGAGTACCACGGCTTCGGACTGAGCGTCATTTGAGTGGTGCACGTGCATCGGTCTTTCGCACTTGAACCGATCATGCATAAAAGGGCTACCTGAAGGCAGAGCGTGTCTGTTCGCGCCGCCCGACGGGAATTTTAAATAACAGACTGTCCACGAAGAAAGTTGTGTGGATGGGTTTTCGGACAGGAGTTCGATTCTCCTCATCTCCACCAAAAAAGAGGAAGGAGCACCAAAGGTGCTCCTTCCTCTTTTTTTGCTTGTAGATAAAGCATCGACCCCTGCTCGTTTTCTTTGAAAACGAGCATAACGCGCCATTGTTTGCTTCACATCACACTGCATTTGAAGCGCGTTTGAGTTCTGATTCTCCTCACGCTTGCTTTTTCACCGCAGGTTTGAGTTCAGATTCTCCTCATTTTTACCCCCTCGCCTCACGCTCCAAGGTATCGGTATCAAGAGCGCGGACAAAGGCGGTCAAATTATAGACCTTGTAATCTCCAATAAAATCACCATTATCGATTTCAACAATTTTCCCCTTATAGGCCATCAGCTTTTTGGGAACGGGATTAACAATAACAATTTTCAGATTTGGCGAATCGTATCCAAAAGCCGTGACGGTCTCATAACTGTAAATTTTGAGATCGCGGATCTTAAGACTATGGAAAAAGTGCATTTCCCCATTTGGATGGATCGCCATTGGCAGCCCCCTTTTGGGAGCCGCGATCAACTTGCAGGAGTAGGTTGTATTCCCTTTGGTAAGCGAAAAGCTTTCTCCCTCGCAAGGGGTGAAGATAGAGCGATAGGGGTGCTTGATCTCAGAGATACTATACCCCATTTTGACGCAGGATTCTTTGATCTGCTTGATCGCCTTTTTGCGAATGCTAAGCGCACGCAAAGGAGCAAACAAAACGAGCGCAAGAATCAGTATGACCCAGAGCACAAACGTTGCAGGCGTCATAAAAAGCCATATAGCCTTAAAAGTAAGCGGTATGTACGCCAATATTGGCATGAGAACCGCGATCAGGACGGGAGCAAACAAGTAAATCGCCATAGTGTAGATAAAACTGCTTGCCTTGGTTTTTTGGTTCTCATATTTGCGCCACTTTCCCTCTTTTTGCCAGAGGTAGACGGTTGCAAGATGCGCCAAAAGGTTGATCAGCAAAAGCACCGGAAGAAATACGGCGAGAATTTTAAATTTTTCAACGGTTTGAAAAGTGTCAAAATAAATCTCCGCCAATTGCGGATGCGTCAGCGCAATGGGAAACGCCAAAAACGGCAACACAAGCGCTACGGATTCTACCCAAAATGACCAATGGGTAAAGAGAAACGCAAGGTTTGAAAAGAAGGAGTTTTGCGGCTTCTTTTCTAAAAAAGTTTCAAAGAGCGGCTTGCAATAAATGGCTTTGAGACGAATGAACGAATAATAATACAAAGCAGCAACACAGAGCGGAATATACTGTACTTCAAGCTCCCGCCAATTAATTGCTCCATACCACACGGTTGGCAACCAAACAACACCCGCGACCAACGTCAAAAGCCAAATAGCGTAGGAAAGATATCGATTGTTTTTCACAGTCTTTTACCTCCGTTATTTCCTTTCTCCATTATAAACTATACGGGGCATCTTGTCAATCAACTGCTGGTTGTAAGACCTATACGCAGATTTGTATCAGGTATCGAATTTGGGGTGATTCAGAAGCAGATTGATGAACAGTCCGCCAAGCACCGAACGCGCCTGGAAGCCGATCTGACGGGCGCTGACAGTATCATACCAGTCGGTCATGGGAACGCGGTCAAGAGAGTCGCGTGTCATGTTGGTCATCGACTTGTAAACGGCTTTGGTGTATTCGGGAACGTCTGCCATCACGGTCGTCCACGCCATCCAGTCAAGCTTGGTGTAGGTTGCGCGGCAGTCAAGCGGCACGCCGTATTCGTTCATTTTTTCGGTATAAACCGAGATCTCCTCGCGTGCGACGTCCTCGCTAAAGAGTCCAAGACCCAAGAGACGGTCCCAAACCATATTGTATTTCATGCTCCAAGTATCGTCGCGGTCAAAGGTCAAGCGCCAGCCGTTTCCGTTTTGCTTTTTGGCGTCAAGCTTCCAACGCGCTGCCATATCCTTGGCAATGGCGGTGTACTTCTCTTCTCCAAACAGCTGACCGAATGCGCCAAGTGCCACGATCGCCTTAATGCTGAGGTTGCAGTTTTGCGCGAGGTGACCTGCAAAGTCATCGGTGCAGAGCTGATTCTCGGGATTGTAGCCGTATTCTACAAGGTAATCTGCCCATGCTTGCAGAATTTCTTTATTTTCGTCCGCTAAGGTGCGGTTACCGTCGGCGCGCGTTGAGGCTGCAACTGTCAGGATCGCGTTTCCGCATTCCTCAACGGGCATTTGATATTTGAGCTCGTTGTTGCCATAAACCTGTCCGTTGCAAAGCGGATACTGTCCGCAGTCGTGCGGGGCAAAGGGATGAGGCCATGCCTCGCTCTTGGCATAATCAAAGATTGGGCGCATCATGCCGCGTACCAGCTCGGGATTGTAAATGAGATAGAGCGGAATGGAGGGATAGGTAACGTCAAGCGTTGCCATGCATCCGTTGGAGAAGTTCTCCTTGGAGAAGAACATCATCTTGCCGTCAATCTCACAGAGCTTGTGTGCCGCAACCGTTTGGCGGTATGCAAGCGCGCCAAGTTTGGCGTATTCGGGGGAAACCTTTTTCATTTTTTTGATGAGTTCCCTATCAAATTTGTCGCAAGCTACGCGCAAATCATACGCTTCTGCAACGGCAGCTTTGAGCATAGTGTCAAAATCACCGTAAACGGTCTTATAGTAAGCATCCACGTCGCGGTGGAAGTATTGGATTGATTTGATATCGTCGTATGCAAGCACAAAGACGTCGGAGAGCTTTTCCGAGGTAGCACGAAGGAGCGGAACGGTATAGAACTTGACGGGTTGTGTCAGGTCTGCATCGCTTCTCCACGGGTGAACGGTGAACTCGGAAATGCGGTTGTTGAGGACGCCAAGGTTGGCATTGGGGTGTACGAGGTGCAAATATCCCCAATCGATGCGAACGTTATCTCCCGAGCGATTGAGAGGCTTTTGCTCGTGGTTGCCCATCCAAACATGGCCGTCTTTTGCAAAGCAATCGATCTCCTTGACGCAAGCGCCATCTCCGCAAATGTAGGATGCGGCATCGAAATACACGCTGAAGGTGTGCCCTTCCTCACGCGGTGTAATATCGTAAAAGATGTAGGAAACGGGGCGCGAGAACACCTCGGGACGATCCAGCAGTAAGGGGGTCAGAAAAGTAACCTTCAACTCGCAAGCTGGATGTGTGAAGGTGTAAACGGTGGACGTGGGATTGACGGTAACATCGGTTTGCTCCAGCGCGTTTCCTTCTGGAAAATAGCGATCGGTAACGGCAGTTTTGCCCATAAAACGGTACTTTTTGCCGTCGATCGTAATAAAACCGAACATAGATTGCAGCATGCCCGTCCAATGGCGGGTATGGTCGTCGGTCAGTTTATCGGTAAAGCTCCAAATGCTAAAATAAGGATCGTTTGCCACAAGCGGAATTGCCGTGGGGCGGAATTTAGTCGTTTTTTTCATAGTTGTCTCCTCTTCTCTTTCATAGAAAATGGATAAATCATATAAGGTTGCAAAATGGGCACGCGGTCGGAAAATGCTTTTTCAGATCTACGTGCCCACCCTTTTATGGACTATTTTGTATTAGATGGAATGGATGCCGTTCGCCTTGTCAGCGTGCTCGGTATCAATTCCGTATTTTTTTGCCTTGCGGTATTCAAAGAACTTTTTGGATACCTCCGGGAACAATGCATAGGAAAGAACGTCCTCGTCCTGCTCGAGATACTGGGCGATCTCGCTGCGGAGCTGTTCGAGCTCGGGCTTGAGCGCATCTGCGGGACGATAGTCGATGGGCTTTTCGTCACCGATGATCTTCTTGATGAAAGCAGGATCGATCGCTACGGGTGTTTTACCGTAGTCACCGCGAACAATGCCCTTGAATTCCTTGGTAACGGTCTTGTATCGCTCGCCCATAATGACGTTGAATACTGCTTGCGTACCAACGATCTGGGAGGAAGGCGTTACCAGAGGAGGATAACCGACGTCTGCGCGTACACGCGGAACTTCTTCAAGAACCTCGGTCAGCTTATCGGACTTGCCTGCCTGTGCGAGCTGGCTCATCAGGTTGGAAAGCATACCGCCGGGAACCTGATAAACAAGTGCGTTTACGTCAACCTTAAGTGCCTTGGGGTTGAGCAGCCCGCTTGCAAGATATTTTTCACGCAGAGGTGTAAAGTGCTTGGTGATCTTATCGAGATCGGTCAAATTGATGCCGGTATCGTAGGGTGTGCCCTCAAGAGCGGCAACCAGTGCCTCTGTGGGAGGCTGGGAGGTACCCATTGCCATAGGCGAGATAGCGGTGTCGATCACGTCAACGCCTGCTTCAACGGCTTTCATAAGCGTCATGGAAGCCAAGCCTGCGGTGTAGTGGGTGTGCAGCTGTACGGGAACCTTAACCGATTCCTTGATGGTCTTTACAAGGTCGTAAGCATCATAGGGCTTGAGCAGACCTGCCATATCCTTGATGCAAATGGAGTCAGCGCCCATTTCCTCAAGCTGCTTTGCATACTTGGAGTAATACTCCATGGTATAAACGGGGCCTGTGGTGTAGGAGAACGCCGCTTGCACGTGTCCGCCCTCTTTTTTGGTTGCATTGATAGCGGTCTTCAGGTTACGGGGATCGTTGAGCGCATCAAAGATACGAATGATGTCAATACCGTTTGCAAGGGATTTTTGTACGAAATATTCTACAACGTCATCGGAATAGTGACGGTAGCCGAGGATGT
>JAZNYU010000103.1:0-22898 GCA_045594605.1 Eubacteriales bacterium | reverse complement strand
CTGCCTTTGCCTTTTCCAGGTCCAACTCGGTCCGGCGAATGATGACCTGCTCTTGGTGACCAATCTACTCGTCAACAATTTGGGCCAAGCTAAGCACCTTGGGCTCATTGTTGACCAGTGCCAGCATGTTGATGGCAAAGGTATCCTGCAGCTGAGTGTATTTATACAGTTGGTTAAGAAGGATCTGCGAGTTGACGTCGCGGCGGTATTCCACAACGATGCGCATACCGTCTCTGCCCGATTCGTCGCGCAATTCGGTAATGCCGTCGATCTTCTTTTCCTTTACGCAGTTTGCAATCGATTCGCAAAGCAAACTCTTGTTAACACCGTAAGGAATTTCGGTAAAGATGATGCGACGGTGGTCCTCTTCGATGGTCGCGCGAGCGCGGACCATAATGTGTCCCTTACCGGTTTCGTATGCCAAACGAATACCATTGACACCGTAAATAGTTGCATAAGTCGGAAAATCAGGACCCTTGATGTATTCCATCAGGTCGTCAACCGTGCAATCGGGATTGTCCATACGGTAGATGGTTGCATCAATGACCTCACCGAGATTGTGAGGGGGAATGTTGGTTGCCATACCGACCGCAATACCCATAGAACCGTTGACCAAGAGATTTGGAAAACGGGACGGAAGCACCGTAGGCTCCTGCAAGCGGTTATCAAAGTTGGGCATCATGGGAACAACGTTCTTATCCAGGTCGCGCATCATTTCGTCGGCGATCTTGTCAAGACGTGCCTCGGTATAACGGTAAGCAGCTGCGCCGTCACCGTCAACAGAACCAAAGTTTCCGTGTCCCTCAACCAGAGGATAGCGCATAGAGAAATCCTGCGCCATGCGCACCATCGTACCGTAAACGGCAGCGTCACCGTGAGGGTGATAGCGACCGAGCACGTTACCAACGGTGGTTGCCGACTTGCGGAAGGGCTTGGAGTGCACCAAGCCGTCCTCGTACATCGCGTAAAGAATACGGCGAGCACCGGGCTTCATTCCGTCGCGCACGTCGGGAAGCGCACGCGCCATAATAACCGACATGGAGTATTCGATAAAGGATTTTTTAACTTCCTTTTCCATACCCACGTCGACGATCTTCTGATTTTCAAACAGGGCAAGCTCCTGTTCTCTTTCTAATTTCTTGTCCTTTTCGTTAGCCACGATTTTTGTCCCTTTCCTGTCTTTATTTCAAGAGATAATTTTAAGGTGTGAGGTCGCTCTTACACTTTTAGCTTTTTGCAAAAGAGCTTGAGCGGAAAGTATAAGCAAAGTCCTGCCGCGGCAGTTGCCAACATTTCGGGCAGCACCGCGTGAATGAGGATTTGCAACAGATGTATGCTTTGATAGGTCAGGCAAGCGTACATAACGGTGAGCCCCGCCCGTAAAAACAATGCAAACATCAAATAAAAGAGATACGGTATCAATCTTTTGGGTTGAACGGCGCGTGCGTAATGCCCAACGACGTACCCAAAGACCATGTAAAAGAAGGGTAACAGTACAATGCCACTTGAAGCGATCGTCTCGATCAGAGCACCTGCCGCAAGCCCCGTGATCGCCCCGTGATGCCGCCCGTTGAAGTAGGCAACACAAAGCACGATAGAGAGCATAATATCGGGAACGGCACCAACGTATGTCAATCTACCAAACACGCTGGTTTGCAAAACCGCTCCGCCGAGAATGAGGAGTGCGAGGGATACACCAAACACCACAAGGCGTGAGCGTGCCTTTGCTTCAAACCCCATAATGCGGTTGTGTGACACATCCTCACTCCTTTCACTCTGCATTCTGCATTTTTACTGCATTTCGCCGCTGTTTTGGTAGCCCGTGATGATCATTACCCATTTGAGTGAAGAAAAATCCACCGCGGGGGTGACCGTTGCCACAAGCGTGCGGTTGTATTCATCCACCTCGATCGAGGTGACGGTTCCGATTTTGAGGTCTGCGGGATACACACTGCCCGTACCGCTCGAATAAACGGTGTCACCGACCTGTACGTCAGCCTCGGCATCAATGTACCCTATCTTGCAGGTTCCCTCTTGGCGCATACTGTAGTCACCGCTAACGATGCCCACGACCTCGGAGCGCGGAATGTACGCGCCCACAGACGTTGCCGTCTCGATCAAGGTGGAGACCATGCACCAGTTGAGTCCAACCTCTACCACGTACCCCACAATGCCGTCCTTGGTAACGACGGGCATATTTGGCTGAATGCCGTGGAGTGTGCCGCGGTTGAGGGTAAAGTTTGTAATGTAGTTGCCCGAGGAGTGACTGATGACCATTCCCTCCTCCATTGCAAAAGAGGGATATTTGTTCTTCATGTCAAGATAGTCACGCAAACGCTCGTTTTCTCTCTCAAGCAGCTCTGCGTTTTGCAGCTGCTCCTTGAGCGCTTCGTTCTCCTCAATGAGCGCTTCGTTTTCTTTGTTGAGCGCCTTCATGTTGCCAAAGTACTTGCCCCAGCCTTCAAAAGCATTGCCAATCGTGGTCGCGATCCAACGCACGGGCATGGTGACCGTTCCCACAATGTTCTTTGCAAGGCTGCGGTAGCCCATAATGGAGAACACCGACGGAACGATGGTCAAAACAAGCGCTAAGCACAGACAAATGAGAAAAAATTTGTTTTGAAAAATTCTCACGTTTTATCCCCCTTTCTCAAAAATTTGCAAGGGGTATTGATCAAACGTCAAGATTTTCGGCAAACTTTGCGTTTTGCTCGATGAATACGCGTCTGGGCTCAACCTTGTCACCCATGAGCACCGAGAACATTTCATCGCACGCGATGGCATCCTCGATGGTAACGCGCAGGATGGTACGGGTTGCAGGATCCATGGTGGTCTCCCACAGCTGCTCGGGGTCCATTTCACCAAGACCCTTGTAACGGTCGGCTTCAATGTTCACGCCGCCCATCTCGGCAACGATCGCCTCTTTTTCTTCCTCGGTGTAAGCGTAACGCTCATTGCCGTATTTCGCGCCTTTTTTGTAGATCTTATAAAGCGGCGGTTGTGCAAAATAAACGTGTCCGTCCTCGATCAGCTTCTTCATGTGACGGAAGAAGAAGGTGAGAAGCAGAATACGGATGTGCGAGCCGTCGACGTCTGCGTCCGCCATGATGATGATCTTGCCGTAGCGCAGCTTTTCGCAGTCAAATTCCTCACCGATGCCGCAGCCGAGCGCTTGGATGATGGGAATGAGCGATTGGTTGGAATATACTTTGTCAAGTCTTGTTTTTTCAACGTTGAGGACCTTACCGCGCAGAGGCAGAATTGCCTGGAAGCGCGAGTTACGTCCCTGCTTTGCAGAACCGCCTGCGGAGTCTCCCTCTACCAGATAGAGCTCGGTGAACTCTGCGTTCTTTTCCTGACAGTCAGCAAGCTTGCCGGGGAGAGTGGAGCCTTCCAAGAGTCCCTTGCGGCGAGTTGCCTCTCGCGCCTTTCTTGCAGCCTCACGAGCGCGGTAAGCAGCCATTGCCTTTTCAAGAATTGCCTTACCGACGGTGGGATTTTCCTCAAGGTATTCCTCCAACTTTTCGGTAACGAGAGAGTACAGGATGGTTCTCATCTCACTGTTACCGAGCTTGCCCTTGGTCTGTCCTTCAAACTGCGCGTCTGTCAGCTTGACCGATACGACCGCCGAAAGACCCTCACGCACGTCCTCACCAGAGAGGTTCTTTTCGCTCTCTTTGATGATGCCGTACTTTCTGCCGTAGTCGTTAAAGACCTTTGTCAGAGCCGTTTTAAAGCCAATCTCGTGCGTACCGCCCTCAATGGTGTTGATGTTGTTTGCAAAGGTCAGGAGTGCCTCGTTGTAGCTATCGTTATATTGCATGGCGACCTCTGCCACCCAATTCTCCTTTTCGGCCTTCATGTAGATGACCTCGGGGTGGATGAGCTCGCACTTCTTTTGCGTGTTGATATATTCAACAAAGGATTTGATACCGCCCTCGTACATCAAATCATTCTCGCGATAGGTGCCGTCCTCCTGGGGCGCGCGCTCGTCGCGCAGATAGATGTTGACGCCGCCGTTGAGAAAGGCTTGCTCACGCAGACGCTTGAGCAAGGTATCATAATCGAATACTGTCTCTTCGAACATTTCGGGGTCGGGCAAAAAGCGCACGTACAAGCCGTGACGGTCGGTCGCTCCCTCTTCTTTAAAGGGACGCGCTACGTGACCGCGCTCAAACCGCTCGGTGTAACGCTTGCCTTCGTGGCAGTTGTCGATTTCAACCCAAGAGGAAAGCGCGTTTACAACCGATGCACCAACGCCGTGGAGACCTCCGGAATATTTGTAGCCGTCACCGCCGAATTTGCCGCCTGCGTGCAAAACAGTGTAGACCACCTCCAGCGTGGGGATTCCCATTTTGGGGTGGATGCCGCTGGGGATACCGCGACCGTCATCCTGCACAGATACGCTGTTATCCGGGTGAAGTGTGACCGCTATGCGCTTACAGCGGCCCGCCAGTGCCTCGTCGATGGAGTTATCGACAATTTCATATACCAGATGGTGCAGTCCGCGCGCCGAGGTAGACCCGATATACATACCCGGTCTTTTGCGAACGGCTTCAAGCCCTTCCAGTATCTGAATCTGACTTTCGTCATAAACGCGTTGTTCCAGATTTTCCATTTTTTATGTTTCCTTTCTGTTGGTGTCAGAACCTTTGTGATCTTGTCTTATTGATGCGTCGATCTGCCAACGAGCGAGGACGTTGCAAGCTGTGAAAAGCAGATCTTAAATTTTCCCTCTCTGTCCTTGTATAAAACAAAGGACTTGGGGATCTCCTCGGATGCAAAGCTGACCGCGCGGCGCGCGTCTGCCGCCGAGAGATATTTTTTTGTGATCGCCGAGACGGTTGCCGTATCCGCATCAAAAATGCCGATGATCTCCCGCTCGCGAATATTTTGATTGTTGCCTACGTGTAGGTACATACTATTCCCTTTCATGACTGAAAAGTGCCGTTTTCTACCCTTATCATCTTTCCGCCGGCAATGCCCGAGGGCTCGCAGGTGGTGATGATGACCTGACGCTCGCCGATCTTACCCGAAAGGTACGCGCGGCGCGTACTATCCAGCTCGGAGAAAACGTCATCAAACAGAAACACCGGCTTCTCACCGCAAACGGTGGCGCAAACCTCACCTTCGGCAAGCTTGAGTGCCAGAGCGAGCGAGCGCTGCTGCCCCTGCGAGGCAAACGCGCGTGCGGGCTTATCGTTGAGCAGAATCTCAATATCATCCTTGTGGATGCCCCAAAGCGTGCTCCCTGCGCCGATCTCGCGGTCGTGGCGTGTGTTGAGCAGCTCGAGATATGCCGCCTCTGTCTTGGCAAGATCCTCATACTCCTCGGGAGCTTGCTTGGACGAGCCGAGATAAACGATGGATGGGGTTTCCCTCTCCCCCGTCATCTCTCCAAAAAAGCGCTTGACGTGCTCCTCTGCCATTTGCAGATAGCGGTAACGGTAACGCGCAATGACTGCCGCCTCGTGCGCCAGCTGCGCCGACCAAAGGTCAACGGTGGCATCAAAGGTCGCGCGATCCTCCTCAGCGGCTCTGATGAGCTGATTTCGTTGTTTTAATACTTGGTTGTAGCGTTGCAGACTTTTGAGGTAGACGGGATAGAGCTGTGAGAGCGCAATATCCAAAAAGTTGCGCCGCTCGCCCGGTCCCTCTTTGATCAGCGACAGATGCTCGGGGCAGAACAGGACTGTGCGAAATGTCCCCACAATATCGGAGACTCTTGACACCTTGACGCGGTTGTGCTCGATCTGCTTGCGCCGACCGGGCATCATGCGAACGGTAATATTCTGCTCCCTGACCGAGTCGCAAAAGTCTAGCGAAACCTGACAAAACTCCTCGCCAAAGCGGATCATCTCCTCATCGTGAGAGGTGCGAAAGCTCTTTCCGAGAGAGGAAAAATGAATGGCTTCAAGTAGATTGGTTTTGCCCTGCGCGTTTTCACCACAAAGGATGTTCACGCCGCTATCAAATGCGATCTCTGCCGCCTGTATGTTGCGAAAATTGCGAATGGATATTCTTTTACATTCCATCGTTGTGTGCTTTTATCACTCTTTCATTCTAACGGGCAGGAGCATAAAGAGATCAGTGCTCTCCTCGTCTGCCTCAGCAGGTTCAATGTTGATGCTGGTCAGTGCCGAGGTCATGGAGATTCTGATCTTTTCGGCATCACTTGCGCGCAAGCTATCAATGAGGAAGCGGTTGTTGAACGCGATCAGGATGCGGTCGCCCTCTTGCTCCACTTCGATCTCATCATAGGTGCTACCAAGGGTAGAAACGGCAGAGATTTTGAGGACGCCCTCTTCAAACTCCAATTTTACGTGAGAGCGAACACTGCCCGCGATCTTTTCCTCTGTGACAAGTGCGGCGCGCTCAAGAGCAGAGATCATTCTCTCGCGGTCAACGGTTGCAAAAATGCGGTGAGACTTGAGAATGATGCGGTCGTAGTCAATGTACTGTCCCTCAATGAGACGGGAGAAGAAGATCATGTCACCAATGTTGAACACGATGTTCTTACGGGACATATAAATGCGAACGTCCTCGCGCTCGTCATCCTTGAGCAGCTTGTAAAGCTCGTTGACGGTTTTGGTAGGAATAATAAAGGAGAATTTAAGCGCGGAGCCATCCTCGTTTTTGTTCTCGATGGTAGCCTTGGTTGCGCATCTTGCCAGCTTGTAGCTATCGCAGGATACGGTGAGCAGCTCGTTGTCACTGACGTGGAAGTAGCAGCCGTTGAGAACCGGGCGCTGATCGTTGGACGCCATTGCAAACATGACCTTGGAGAGCATCTTTTTGAGCACCGCCTGACCAACCACAAAGCCATCCTCGGTTACAAGACGTGGAATGGTGGGGTAGTCCTGTGCAGGGAGTGCCGTCATTTTGTGATTGGATTTGCCGCTGGAGATGCAAGCCTGCATATTTTCGCTCACGGTCAGAGTTACCTTGTCACCTTCCATTACGCGAATGGTCTGCACAAACTTTTGCGCGTTGATGATCGCCGCGCCTGCCTCCTCGACCTCTGCCTCGATCTGCACACGCATACCCTTTTCCAAATCAAACGTGGTCATTACGCAATTGCCGCTCTCGTTTGCTTCAATTAAAATACCCTCGGCTGCCGTTAATGTGGACTTGCCGGAAACAGCACACATCAGGGGAGCGACTGCATCACTTACGTATTGGCGGTTGAATATGATCTTCATAACAAAAATTCCTTTCTTGGCACTCTCTCGCTCTCTTTGGCGCGCAGCGCCTTATAACGAAAGAATGATATAAATAGTTAATAGTAATATTAGTAGAGCCTGCGGAAACTGTGGAAAGGCTCAAAAGTGGGATATGTGGCGCGTTTGACGTTCTTTTGTCGCTTTTTTCGGTGTGGAAAAAGCGCGGAGAAATTTACGCAAAACACGCAAGAGAGGCACCCGAGCACCCCGAATTTCTCTTTTTCGGGGAATTTTGCCGTTTTTACTTTTTGGTGCGGTTGTTGTGGGTGGAAAACTGTTGTGGAAAAGACGAAAAAGGTCGAACGAACCGGCGTCTTTTTCAAACTTTTCCACCGTCGCCCATTTTTGCCATTCCACAAGCCAACAGTAGGTGCGTAGCGGCGAAAACAGCGATATTGGTAGGAAAAACTGTGTAAAAAGGAAAGAAAATCAACAACTTTCCCACAGGTGTTGAAAACCATGTGGAAAACTCACATTCGCGTGTGGAAAACTCAAATTTCCTTTTTGAGCTCGTTGATCTCGGCAAGGAACGCCGGGTTCTCCAAAAGTTTGGTTTCCATCAGGCGGTGAGAGGAAATAATAGTGGAGTGGTCTCTCTCAAAGATCTTTGCAATACTCGGGAAAGACATCTCGGTCAATTCTCTGATCAAATAAATGGTAATATGTCGGGTGTTGGCAATATCCTTGTTGCGCTTGTTGCCTGTCAGGCTCTCGCGCGAGATGCCGTATTTGTTAAAGACGGCGGCAAAGATCTTGTCCACGGTCACGCTGACGGGTTCGGCACCGCCGAGAAGCTCGGAGATGCATTCCTGCGCCAGCTCCATGTTGATCTCCTTGCCCGAGAGGAAAGAGAGCGCGCCCAGCTTTTTGATAGCGCCCTCGATCTGGCGGATGTTGGAGCGCAGGTTCTCACCAAGAAAAGTCAGAACGTCATCGGGAATGGTGATGTTGACCTGCTCTGCCTTCTTTTTGATAATGGCAATACGCAATTCCAGATCCGGCGGCTCGATGTCGGCAAGCAGTCCCCACTCAAAGCGAGAGGTCAGTCTGTCCTCAAGTGTTTTGATGTCTCTTGGCGGACGGTCGGATGTCAGAATGATCTGCTTTTTGCCGTCGTAAAGAGCGTTGAAGGTGTGGAAGAATTCCTCCTGCGTAGAGGTCTTACCTGCAATGAACTGAATATCGTCGATGAGCAGCACGTCGCAGTTGCGGTACTTCTCATGGAACTCTGCCATGGTCTTGTTGGCAAGGCAAGCGATCATCTGGTTGGTAAAGTCCTCACCGCGCGTGTAGATGATCTTGATGTCGGGATTGTTCTCCTTCATGCGGTTGATGGTTGCGTGCATCAGGTGCGTTTTGCCAAGACCGCTATTGCCGTAAATAAACAGAGGATTGTAGGTAGAAAGAGAACGTCTTGTATCCGACTCGTAATTGGCGGGACGGTTTGCAACTGCCACGCAAGCGGCGTGCGCAAACTTGTTTGTGCTGCCAACAATAAAGTTTTCAAATGTGTATTCAAAATTGAAATCGGTGAGCGTGTTGAGCGGGCTCTTGACCTCTTCCTCTTTTTTGGAAACGTCGGGAATGCCGATGACCTGGCTCTTGATGCTATCCCCTGCCGCGGCAGAGCCTGTGAAAGTGAGATTGACCTTTACGTCAAACCCCAAAAGCTGGCAAAACTTTTGCTCGATAGAAGCAAGATATTTGTTTTTAACGATGTCGAATTTAAAAGCAGAGGGAATTCCCAAGGTCAGGGTGTATTCCGAGGTATCAAAGGAAACAACGGAAATTTCCCCAAACCAAAGATCAATTGAGGTTTCGGAAAGCTCCGAGCGGAAGGATTCCTTGACCATATTCCAAATTTCTCTGATTTCTTCGATGTAATTTTGAGAAGGCATTGACGATCTCCTTTCACGTTTTTGGTGTCGTGCTCATAATTAATAATATTATAACATAAATAATAATATTTTACAACGCCCGCGCGCGTGATTTTAATAAAATTTACAAATAATTTAAATTTTATAACACAAACCAATGATTGACAATGCCCAATAAAAGAGGTATAATAGAAAAAGAAAATGTTTTTTTTGAAAGAGAAAGAATAATGAGACTAAACTACGAAATTAAAGGAATGACCTGCGCGGCTTGCGTTTCGCACGTGGAAAGAGCCGTCTCTCGCGTGCTTGACGAAAAGGACAGCTTCAGCGTCTCGCTCCTGACCAACTCCGTCTCCCTCATTGTGGATGACGGCGCGGACGTAAAGGGGCTGGAGAGTCGACTCGCCGCCGCCATCAAGAGTGCGGGCTACGAGCTGGTCACCCAAAAAGAAACCAACAAAAAAGAGCAAAGTGAGAGCCGCAAGCGCATCGTTGACCTTGTTATCTCGGTCGTTTTCACGCTTGGCGTGATGGCACTCTCAATGGGGCACATGTTCGGCATCCCCACCCCCGCCTTTTTGAGCGGCACAGAAAACGCCGCCTGGATGTGTCTTGCTCAATTTTTCCTGACACTCCCGGTCCTTATCATCAATCGCCGCTTCTTTGTCAGCGGCGCAAGAGCACTCTGGAATCGCTCCCCCAACATGGACTCCCTCATTTGCGTGGGCGCGGGCGCATCCATCCTTTACGGTCTGTTTGCTTTCGTCATGATCATAACCGCAAAAAACGCGGACGTGGTGCACAAATATCTGCACGATCTCTATTTTGAGTCCGCCGCCATGATTCTCACGCTCGTCTCTCTCGGCAAGCTGCTTGAGGCGCGCGCAAAGGACAAGACCGCCGATGCCATTCGTTCCCTTTCCACCCTTGCCCCTGCCTTTGTGACGGTGTTAAGAGAGGAAAAAGAAACTGTCATCCCCATTGAGGAACTGCAAAAAGAGGATGTATTCCTCATCCGCGCAGGAGAAAGAATTCCCGCCGACGGTATTGTGCTTTCGGGCAACGGAACGGTTGACGAATCGGCTCTCACAGGCGAGAGTATGCCCGTGGAAAAGAGCGAGGGCGGCGAGGTCCGCGCGGCTTGCATCCTGCTCTCGGGTGCTCTGACAGTGCGCGCCGAGCGCGTGGGAGAGGATTCCTCACTGGCTCGCATCATTCGCCTTTTGGAGGATGCCGCATCCTCCAAAGCCCCCATCGCACGCGTTGCCGATAAGGTCAGTGCGGTGTTTGTTCCCATCGTTATGGCGATTTCCGCACTCACGCTCATCGTTTGGCTCATTGCCACCAAAAACGGCGAGCAAGCGCTGCGCTCCGCCATCTCCGTATTGGTCATTTCCTGCCCATGTGCGCTCGGTCTGGCAACCCCTACGGCAATTACCGTTGGCGTGGGACGTGCCGCCAAGGTGGGCGTTCTTTTCCGCTCTGCCGAAGCGCTTGAAAAGCTCTGCTCTGCCGCCACTATTGTTTTTGATAAGACCGGAACCCTGACCGAGGGCAAGCCGGCGCTGACCGACGTTTACACCTACAATACAATTTCCGAGGATCTTCTCCTTGCCGCTGCATCGGTGGAGCATCTCTCCTCGCATCCCCTCGCCGCCGCAGTCTGCAAGGGCGCCGAGGACTTCGGTATCACGCATTTTGAAACCGTTACCGACTTTGAAACGCTGACAGGTGTTGGCGCGCTTGGTACGGTTGGAGGCAAGGTCTGCCGCATCGGCAGACCGAGTGAGGACGTACTCGCACAGATCGACAATGCTCCCAAATCCACCCAAACGCAAGAAAACACCGCTTTTTCGCTACACGTGGTGCAAAAAGACGGTGTTGGAGATATTAAGGAAGATATTTCTCTGCTGGAAAATCAAGGCAAAACGGTTGTTCTCGTCACACTTGACGGCACTCCCGTTGGCGTGTTGGCGCTTGCCGATCGCATTCGTGAAGACGCTAAAGATGCCATTCAAAATCTGAAGGAAGCGAACATCAAGTGCTTGATGCTCACGGGTGACAACGAGCGCACAGCAGCCGCAATTTCCGCCCAGGCTGGGCTTGACGGTTACCGTGCGGGACTCATGCCCGAGGACAAAGAACGCATCGTGCGCGAGATTTCAGGCACCTCTGTGTGCGCAATGGTGGGCGACGGCATCAACGATGCTCCCGCTCTCACGCGCGCAGACATTGGTATTGCCATCGGTGCGGGAACCGAGGTCGCCATCGACTGTGCCGACGTTGTGCTCTCGGGCAACACTCTCTCGGGCGTGGACGAGGCGCTCCGCATCAGCCGCGCGACCTTGCGCATCATCCAACAAAATCTCTTCTGGGCGCTTTTCTACAACGCCATTTGCATTCCCGTGGCAGCAGGTGCTCTTTACCCCATCACGGGCTGGCAGCTAAGCCCCATGCTCGCCTCGGCGGCAATGAGCTGCTCTTCCCTGTTCGTTGTTTCCAATGCGCTTCGTTTGCGCTTTATTTCACTTTATAAAGGAGAAAAGAAAATGTTTGGACTGAAGAAAAAAGAAACCGTAACCCATACCCTCACTGTTGAAGGCATGATGTGCAAAAACTGTGTAGCGCACGTGCAAAAGGCGCTGGAAGGCGTAAAAGGTGTTACAAATGTTGCAGTAGACCTCGAGAGTAAAACCGCTACCGTAGACGCGTTATCGAGCGTTTCCGTCGATACTCTCATCGCCGCCGTCACCGCCGCAGGCTACGAATGTAAGTAAGATAAAAATAGATTGTGGGGAAACTTTTTTCGCGAAAAAAGTTTCCCCACACCCCTTCAAAAAAGCACTCACGAAAAATAATAAGACAGAGCTGTTTGTTTACGAATAGACGGTTAGCGCAAGCAGCTCCACTCGTGTTTTAGTATAAATAAAACGCACACGTCATATCATAAACAGTAGTACAAAACGCCCAAATTGCCCAAAAGCAAAAACGGGAAAAACGATTGTTTTTTGTCTCCAAAGGTGATATAATACCTTCTACCGTAAGCTTTTTAAAGGAGATTGAGATATGACAGTGAAAAAAGAAAAGGCAAAAAGGAAGCTCTATTTTCGCGTTTTAAAGACCATTATGAAGGTCAGATATAAAAAAACCCGTTTTATCTATTTGGGTGAGCCGTTTGAAAACGGCGCAGTGATCCTCTCTAACCACGAGGGCACTGACTCCCCTATGTCGCTGGAGATTTACTGCGACAAGCCCGTGCGTATGTGGGGAGCGCATGAGATGAACTCCGGACTTGTCAGTCTTTACAAATATCAAACCAAGATCTATTTTCACGAAAAAAAGCATTGGAACATTCATCTGGCAAGGCTGTTTTGCTTGATTGCAAGCCCTCTGACGCACCTCTTTTACGCGGGTTTTGACCTCATTTCCACCTATCGGGACGTCCGCCTTGTAAAGACCCTGCGTGAAAGCTTTGAAGCCCTGAAAAGCGGCGACAACATCGTTATCTTCCCCGAGGATTCCACAAACGGCTACCTTCCCGAGCTGGAGGGCTTCCACGAGGGCTTCATCCTTTTGGCGGAGTTTTGCCAAAAGAAAAAGATCGACCTTCCCATCTACGTTTCCTATTTCCGCAAGAGCGACAGAACTTACATATTCGATTCCCCGATACAGTATTCGGAGTTGAGTGCAAAATACAAGACCCGCGAGCAGATTGCAAAATATCTTTGCGACCGCTGCAACGAGCTTGGCAAAATGCAATTCGACCAAGAAGGAAAGCCTCTTACACCCCAAAAGACAAAAGAAACACAACAAAGAAAGCATGCATAAACGCAAAAAGGCGACCACGTGTCGCCTTTTTTTATTTAATGCCTTTAGGCAGTTGAGCGCGAAGCGCGAAACGGACAACAACCCGCTATGCGGGTGGGCAACAAGGGATATACCTTTGTTTTGAAAATGGATTTAATTTAAGGCTTCCCCTCAAGGGGAAGGCTTTTTGTTTTGCAAATTGCTTTTGCTATGCAAAAGCCAGCGGCTTGGGCCGCTGGCCGGTAGTATTGGGCTTTTAGCCCTTGTGCATACCACCCGTTTGACGGATGGTTATGATTTAACAAAAACAATGGTGATTGGTTTATCTACGCTTTTTGCATGCTTGATGGTGTGCTGTGTTCCTTTTGAATGACCGTCCCAAATCACCAATACGGCATCACAAAAATCAACCATTTGTTCATTTCGGCGGATGGGGGCGGCGCGTCCGTAAAGATCATACCGTGGGCGAAAAATATATTTGGAAAGGCGGTGCCTGTCTGCATATTCTTCTGCAAGAGCATCAATTCCGTTTGCTCCCCCGCTGATGACGGTATCCACGTCATCGGAAATAAAAACAGACAGATCAAAATCGGTTATACTTCTTGATCCAACAACCAACAGTTTCATAAAACACCTCTTTTTAGTATATACCAATATAAGTATATACCAAATTAAGTAGATTGTCAAGTGGGTATATATTCGTTAGAATATACATAGAAAGAGAGGGATCGGAATGGTAAGACTCACAATTGACAAGATGCTAAAGGATCGCGGCATCACGCGATATGAATTGGCAAAACGCACAGAGATTAAATTTCAAACCATAGACCGTTATTATAAAAATCGCGTTATTCGTTATGACAGCTACATTTTAGACCGCATTTGTGCTGTTTTGGAGTGTAATGTAAGTGACATTATGGAATACGTAAAGGACGAAGAAAAATAAAGAAAAGGCGACCACGTGTCGCCTTTTTTACTGTTAAAAACTGCTTTCTTTTGTCACAAAACGATTTTCCTCTTGACTGTTTTGCGAATTTGTGCTATACTGCAAGGGAAGAAATGAAAGAGGTTATCAAAATGAGTCAGTACATCAAAACCGTATGGAACCGAATGCGCGCCGAATATCTGCCCCCTCTTGAGGAGATCGAGAGCTTTGGTGCGGACGGTGAGGAGGCTATCTACCGACTGCTTTGCAAGCATTTTGAGTGCGTCATCCGCAACGTGGTCGTGCCCCACAAAAAGCTCTATCTTGAAAAGGATTTTCTCGTCATTCACAAAAACGTTCCCTTTGTCATCGAGGTCAAAAATTGGAAGGGCGAGATCGGCTGTAAAAACGGCGAATTTTATCAAAACAAAGAGAACGGTGTGCATAAAACGCTCAAAAGCCCTGTTGGCACTACCAAGCAATTTATGGAGAAGATGCGCGCTTTTTATAAGATGGACACACCCCTTTGCGGCGTTGTGATTTTTGCCGAGCCTGATTGCCGTGTTACGCTCCCCGAGGAGATGGACGGAATCGCGCTCCTGACACCGCAAAAAGCCATTACGTATATCAAAAATCGCGCAAATGAACTGAAACAAAAAGAGCTGTTTTGCGACCCTTCGCAGATCCTGCACTGCACCCGTTTTTACAGTCGCAACAGCGAGTTTTGCAAGGGGATGATGGCGGATTGCTTTTTTGACTGTGAAACCAAGGACGGCGCCATCGTTCGCGTTGACACCACAAGCCTTGCGTACATTAGCGTGCACTCCCAGCCTCTGCGCGCAAAGGACAAGCTCTTTATCACCTTTATAAACGGCGAGAGCGACGTTTTTTACAACCGTGACACGGTTTTTGACGTTGTTTGCCTGGACGGAACCTGCCAAAAGATCGCGCTCCACCGCGTGCGCCACATTGTTTTTTGATATGCGTAGTTACAAAATTGAAAGTTACGTGCCAGAGCAAAATTTTTATCAAGGCAAAGACGCTCGCTTTTGGAACGCCGCATTTGAGGATTGCTTTGTGATAGATCTGCACAACGATGGTCGCGTGATCGCCTCTTGCAGAGGAACAAAGGACGAGACGTCTCCCCTGCTTTCAGCGACAAAATTGATACCCCTCTCTCTCGGGGCGACAAAATTGATACCCCTCTCCCGCACCACTGCGACAAATTTGATAGGCCTTGAAAAAGAGACCAACGCACCGTCGCTCCTCTCTGTTGATGGCGGAACGCTCCTTGTTTACCCCGTGTGGCAAAGCCTCGGGCTTGCTTTGGCATTTCTTTTCAAAGAAGACGTCAAAACGGTAGAAAAATCCTATCAAAACGCTCAACGGTATGCGTTTTCGCCAATTTTTGAAGCAGAACACACGCCGAAAGCGAAGCTGGAAACAAAGCTCTGCACGCTCCAATTTTATATAGACCGCTTATTTGGTGACAAACGTGAAACAAACGCAGCGGCGCACGTCTTAATGATCGCCAACCTTGTGGGCTGCCGCCTGCACGAAATGTCTGTTTCACGCATAGATGCCACGCTTGACGAGCGCGAAATAGAACGTCTTGATGCATATCTGTTTTGCACTTTTATGACAATGCGCCGCTACAACGGCAAAATTTCCGCCCTGACGGATGACGACGGCGACAAAATTGATAGGGGTCCCGACCGCGCGACGCAAGAATACGGGCTGCGCATTCAGCAAAGCGTGGCTCAAAAATTTACCAAAGCCACTGCCTTTGATCTGCCCTCTCAAACGGATCTGGCGAGCTTTTTGTCGCATCCCGCCTTTGCAGGCTACCGGATCACCGAGGAGGACGGAACCGTCCGTTTACACATCCCCCTCAAGCAAAAGGCGCTTCTCTCCTCTATCTCCGCGCGCGGAGCACAAAAGGAGATGACGGTCATCCTCTTCCCTGTTTTTTCGTTTATTACGACTAACGTTTCCGGCGATCCGCAATAACAAAAAAGCACCCGTGCTAATGCACAGGTGTTTTTGTTTTTAGGGTGCAAAATACGTAATGATCGAGTCGGCAAACTGCAATATGTTGGGCAAAAAACGGCAGATCAGTCCCACAACAATGGGTGTCAGTACCGCCGTCAGCACCACCGTCAACCAGCTCGAACCTTTGGGGTTAAATCTGATTTCTGCGCGATCCTTCAGCTCCTCGGGAATATAAAAATGATCCCTTGTAAAATCGATCTGATAGCTTGCATCGCTTCCCTTTTCGGCTATGAAGGCTTCTTCCTCGCGGCAGCGCACCACTTTTTTTAAAAAGGCACCGCGGCAAAGCTCGCGTCTCACGACCGTGCTGCGGAATGCGCCGGTGTCGAAAAGTGTCACACCCGACTCGGGCGAAAGTGCCTCTTTTTCGATCAACGTCCTCACAAATTGCCCCACCACGCGGCGGCAATACACTGTTGCAATAGCGGCAATGATGATGCCAATGATGAGCGCGGGGATGATTTTGTTGACAATATTCGCGGTTTGCTCGGTAACGGAAAAGTTATCGTACGCCCCAAAGCGAATGGAAAAATAGGTCTCGCGAAAATAGGAAATCAGTTCGCCGAGCGTGGAATTTTGATACCATCCTGCAATTTGCTCCCAAAAAGAGGAGCCGCCGGCGAGCAGAAAAACGGTAACGTGGTTTGGCATAGTTACTCTCCTTTGCGGTTTTGGGTCGAAGAAGAATTACTTTTTGATAACGTCAAGACCAATGTATTTGCGCAGTACCTCGGGCACGGTCACGCTGCCGTCGGCGTTCTGGTTTTGCTCTACAAGTGCGGGGAAAATACGGCTGGTTGCAAGGCCGGAACCGTTGAGCGTGTGCAAGAATTCGGTCTTGCCGTTGTCGCGCTTTACGCGCATCATGCCGCGTCTTGCCTGGTAATCACGCGCGTTGGAAACAGAGGAAACCTCTTTGTAGCCGTTCATCGAGGGGATGTTAATCTCAATGTCATAGGTGCGTGCCATCGAAGCGGAGCAGTCCTCTGCCGCAAGCTTTACGGTGCGGAAGTGGAAGCCAAGACCCTTAACAAGGCCCTCAGCATTGGCAACGAGCTCCTCAAACGCCTCGTCGCTCTTCTCGGGCAGGGTGTACTGTACCATTTCAACCTTGTTGAACTGGTGACCGCGAACCATGCCGCGCTCGTCGGCGCGATAGGAGCCTGCCTCACGGCGGAAGCAAGGGGTGTAGCTGATATACTTCTTGGGCAGATCAGCCTCGGTCAAAATCTCGTCACGGTGTAAGGAAACCAGGGCCGTCTCGGCGGTGGGCAGCATAAAGCGACGGCGCTCATCCTCAGCGGTCTCCATCCAATAAACCTCGTCCTGGAACTTGGGGAACTGACCTGCAGTCAGACCGCATTCATAGCCCAACATGTGGGGAACGAGCATCAATTGGTAATTATTTCCAAGGTGATAATCAATAAAGTAGTTCAGCAACGCCCACTCCAGGCGTGCGCCAATGCCGGAATAGATCCAAAAACCGTTACCGGAGAGCTTTGCGCCGCGCTTGTAGTCGATCAGACCGAGATCGGTGCAGAGATCTACGTGATTTTTGAACTCAAAGTCGAATTTTCTGGGCTCGCCGTAGTAGCGAAGGGGCTCGTTGTTCTCTTTTCCGCCGGGGAGAAGATCCTCGTCAGGGAGATTGGGGAGACCGAGCATAAAGGAGGTCAGTTGTGTCTCAACTTCCTTCAGTCTTTCGTCATCCGCCTTGATTTTTGCGCCAAGCTCCTTCATTTCGGCAAAAATCGGGGCCATGTCCTTCCCTTCTTTTTTGTATTGAGGGATGAGCTTGTTGGTTTTGTTTTGTTCAGCCTTCAGCTGTTCAACCTCACCAATGATCGCGCGGCGCTCGGCATCCAAGGAAAGAATCATTTCTATATCATTTTTTCCATCTTTACCTTTTTTTGCCAATCTCGCAATCACTTCTTCGGGCTTTTCTTTGATATATTTGATGTCTAACATTGTATTTCTCCAGGTAAATTAATCGTTATCGGCGAAAAAATCTCCGCCACAAATGCTCTTGAGGAGTGCTTCCAGATCGTCGTCGTCACTGTAAGCAAGCTCAACGACCTTCTTTTTTGCAGTTTTGAGGATGCGGACACGTCTGCCAAGAACAGAAACGGCGCGATGCTCGAGATCGTGCATGTATGCCTTTCTCTGTTTTGCCTCGTTCTGCTCGACGGTATCGACTTCTGCAGGTGTATAGTTCATCAAACGGACGGTGCGCTCAACGTCGCGGACAGAGAGTCCTTTTTCAACGATCTTTTGCGCAAGAGGTGCCATCTGATCTTCATTATCCAGTCCCAAAAGCGCACGCGCGTGACCTGCGGAAAGCTCGCCGCGTTTCAAAAGATCCAAAACCTCGTCAGGAAGATCCAACAAACGCAGACAGTTGGTAATGGCAGAACGGCTCTTGCCTACCTGCTTTGCAACCTGCTCTTGTGTCAGACCAAAACGCTCGATGAGGGCGTCGTATGCGAATGCTTCTTCTACGGGGTTGAGATCCTCGCGTTGTACGTTCTCAATAACGGCAACCTGTGCAGCCTTGAGATCGTCACCCTCGAGAATAACCGCAGGAATTTCGCTAAGACCTGCCATTTTGGAGGCTCTCCAACGGCGCTCACCCGCAATAATTTCGTAATTTCCTTCCAAAAGTGTGCTTTCGCGCACAATAATGGGCTGCAAAACGCCAAATTGTGCAATAGAATCTGCCAATTGACCGAGCGCCTCGGGAGAAAACTCCTTTCTGGGCTGGTCGCTGCGAGGTTCTACTTGCGAAATGCGCAAATTGGTGGCGGCGGACGTCTTGTCACTTGCAAGAATGTTGTCATCTAGCAAGGAATAGAAGTCACGCCCCAGTCCACTTCTCGATTTTGCCATTTTTTACCCCCTTAAATGCGCTCTGCAAGCTCTTTTGCAATATTCAGGTACTCAACAGCACCCTTGGAGCGCTTTTCGTGGTAATAAACGGGCAAACCAAAGCTGGGGGCCTCGGAAAGCTTGACGTTTCTGGACACAGTGGTCTCAAACAGCTTGTCCGCATAGTGCTTTCTCAGCTCGCTGAGTACTTGTGCAGAAAGAATGAGGCGGTTGTTGTACATGGTGATCAGGATACCGGTAACGTTCAGTTCCTTATTATAATGCGATTTGATGCGGCTAATGGTGAACATCAGTTGAGAAAGTCCCTCAAGTGCGAAAAATTCGCATTGCATGGGGATAACAACGCCGTTTGCGGCGGTCATAGCGTTTACAGTGAGCATTCCGAGAGACGGAGGACAGTCGATAATGATGTAATCAAAGCCGTCTACAACAGGCGCGAGCTTGTTTTTAATAACAAATTCGCCGTTTTCAACGTCCGCGAGCTCATATTCTGCGCGCGCAAGGGTCGTGTTGGTAGGAATAATGCTCAAATTATCGAATCTTGTCTTGATCATAACGTCTTGAACGGTTGCATCGGTCGTCAACAGATCAAAAGCAGTCATTTTCAGGCTCTTTTTGATAACACCAACGCCACTGGTGGCATTTCCTTGGGGGTCAAGGTCGATCATAAGCACTTTGTAGCCCAGAACGCCCAGAGAAGCTGCGATATTTACTGCGGAAGTTGTTTTACCAACGCCGCCTTTTTGGTTTGCAAAAGCAATAATTTTTCCCATAAAATTGAATCCTCTCTTTGATAAAAATTAATGAAAGTGGTTTCACTATTATTATACCACATTCCATAGCAAAATACAATGGTTTTTGCAAAGAAATATAGAAAAATTTGATGTTTCACGTGAAACCATCAAACAAAACAAGCACAACGTTTTACGTGAAACATTATGCCTTCCGGAGGTGAAAAACAAAGGGAAAAACAAAAAAAGTTTCACGTGAAACATATCCCTTTTGGAGATGATTGTTTCACGTGAAACGTCTTATAATGGCTTTTTTAATATTGCTGCATATGTGCGCGGATACTGCGCCGGGGATTCTTTTTTGAGTTGAATTGCGATGATTCCGCGCGTTTCTGCGGTGTTTTCTGTGGTTATCAGCCCTTTTTGCTCAATTTTAACCACTTCGCCGCCTAAAATCTTAATGGCGTTGGCGGCTTCGGAGAGTTCCTCTTCAAATTTGGCGCCTTTCAATGCAATTAACGTTCCACCAACCTTTAAGTATGGCAGGCAGAGCTCACAAAGAATGTTCAACCGCGCAACGGCGCGACTAACGACAACATCGTATTTACCGAGCAATTTTCGCAATTTGACGTCCTCTGCGCGTCCGGAAACGGCATTCAGATTGGATAATTGCAGGATTTCTGCACTTTTTTGCACAAAATCAATCTTTTTGGCAGTACTATCGAGCGCAGTGATCTTTAAATCGGGGCGCATGATAGCAAGGGGGATAGAAGGAAAACCGGGACCGCACCCCAGATCCAACACGCGCGAGCCTTGTGGTATGAGATCGGTTGCCAGAAGAGAATCGACATAGTGCTTATCAACAACACCAATCGGCTCTCTGATGGCGGTCAGATTGGTGTGCGCGTTTACCTCGAGTAGATGCTCGGTAAAGGTATAAAACTGCTGCATTTGCGCCTCTGTGGGGGCTAAAATGCCATTTTTATTGGCTGCAGAGTGAAAAATCTGCGAAAAAACGGTAAATTCCAAGGGAAAAACCTCACTTCATTTCTAAATAGATCATTAAAACGGTAATATCTGCGGGGTTTACGCCGCTGACTCTTGCGGCTTGTCCAAGGGTTTTGGGGCGGATGTTTGCAAGCTTTTGTGCAGCTTCAAGGCGCAGTCCTTTGATTTTTTCGTAATCAATGTCCTCAGGGAGACGCTTTGCCTCGAATTTCTTTTGTCTCTCCACGTCTGCTATCTGGCGATCGGTGTAACCCTTGTATTTTGTATCGGTTTCTACCGAAAGTCGCACAGAATAGGGCAATTCAGGGCGATTTTGGTCAATTTCCGCAAGTAAATCATAGGTAATTGCCGGTCTGCGAAGCAAATTTGCCAAGGAAGAACCGGATTTGAGAGGCGTTTCGCTGATACGATCCAAAAGTGGGTTTGCAAGTGCAGGAGAAACAAATGTTTGCTCAAGGCGCTCTTTTTCGGCCTCTTGCGCCTCTTTTTTGCGCAAAAATGCTTGATAACGCGCCTCGTCGATGAGTCCTGCCTCATATCCGATGGGAGTCAGGCGCAGATCTGCGTTATCCTGGCGTAAAAGCAGACGGTATTCCGAGCGCGACGTCATCATACGGTAGGGCTCGTTTGTTCCTTTGGTGACCAGATCGTCGATCAAGGTTCCGATATAGCTGCCGGAGCGCGGCAATATAATAGAAGGAAGCTTTTTGACGCGTCTTGCGGCGTTGATGCCTGCAACAAGTCCCTGTGCGGCGGCTTCCTCGTATCCCGAGGTGCCGTTGAACTGTCCTGCACCAAAAAGGCCTTTTATGTGCTTAAATTCAAGCGTGGCATCCATTTGCAGGGGGTCAGCGCAGTCATATTCAATGGCGTAGGCGTAGCGCATGATCTCCGCCTGCTCAAATCCCGGCAAGGAGTGCAGCATTTTGAGCTGGACATCGGTGGGAAGAGAGGTAGAAAAGCCTTGCAGATAGATTTCAGAGGTGTCAGCGCCCATCGGCTCAACAAAGAGCTGGTGACGCTCCTTATCGGCAAAGCGGACGAGCTTGTCCTCAATGGAAGGACAGTAACGAGGGCCGGTGCCGTGGATCTTGCCCGAGTAGAGGGCACTGCGTGTGATGTTCTCGCGGATGATGCGATGCGTCTCGGAGTTGGTATAAACGATGTGACAGCTGATCTGTTGAAAATCCTTGAAGAAATCCTCGCCGTGAAGGGAAGAGTAGGGAAGAATAAAATCGTCGCCCGGCTGCTCTTCAAGGACAGAAAAATCAATGGTCTCGCGCTTGATGCGTGCGGGGGTTCCCGTTTTAAAGCGCAGGAGCTTGACGCCGATCTCCTCAAGAGAGGCAGAGAGTCCCTTGGCGGGAAGGAACCCGTCAGGCCCTGCTTCATAGCTGACGTCGCCCACGAAGATGGCGCTCTCAAGATAAGTGCCGGTGGCAACGATCACGCAATCGCAGTCCCATTTCTCACCCAAACGGGTTTGAATACCAGAGACAAATATTGCGGTCGAATCGGCGCTGTTTTCAAAAAACGCATTACATTCATCTTTTGATGAGACAAATATTGCGGTGACTTCGGACTGCACAAGGCGCAAGTTCGGGGTGGTCTCAAGTGTGCGTTTCATAATAGATTGATACTTTTTGCGGTCCGCCTGCACGCGTTTGCTTTGCACGGCAACACCCTTGCCCATGTTGAGCAGTCGGGATTGCAGCGTAACAAGATCCGCCGCGCGGCCCATCTCGCCGCCCAGAGCATCGATCTCATAAACGAGGTGCCCCTTGGCGGTTCCGCCGATGGAAGGATTGCAAGGCATATTTGCGATGGACTCAAGTGACATGGTAAAGAGAACGGTGTCCACCCCGAGCCGCGCCGATGCGAGCGCCGCCTCAATGCCTGCGTGTCCCGCACCAATGACGGCAACGCGACAGGAAAGAGAATTTTTGTTATTTTCTTGCTGATTTAACATCGGAAAGGGAACTCCTTTGCATTTGAACTCAAAACGAAAACAAGACAAATATTGCTATTGTCAATAAATAACAAATCAAGAAATAAAAGGCAAACTCTTGTTTCTTTTCTTTACTCAACGCGAGCGAGATATTCTTCCTGCTCGGGGGTGAGGACGTCGATGGCGATGCCTGCGGAATTGAGCTTGATGAGTGCGACCTCGCGGTCGATCTCGGTGGGAACGGCATACACCTTTTTGTCCATCGCCTTGCCGTTTTTAGCGAGGTAAGCCAAGCTCTTTGCCTGAATGCCAAAGGACATATCCATGATCTCGGCGGGGTGACCGTTGCCGGCTGCCAGGTTGACAAGTCGACCGTCGGCAAGCAGATTGAGCACACGGCCGTCAGCCATGCGGTAGCCGCGAATGTTGGGCTTTCGCTCC
>JAZNYU010000102.1:0-14646 GCA_045594605.1 Eubacteriales bacterium | reverse complement strand
TATCGGATTACGTCATTGCCACCGCCGATGCCGCTGCCGAGAATTTGCGAGAGTTGGGAATTCCCGAGAGCAAGATCCGTATCATCATCAACGGCTCGCTCCCCGTGCGCGAGGTCGACAAAAATACCCTCGATGCAACGAGAAAAGCTTATGGAATTCAAAAAAACGACTTTTGCGTTGGCATTTGCGCGCGGCTTGAGGATTGCAAAGGGCACGATACCTTTTTGGATGCCGCCGTTATTCTGCGGGAATCGCATCCGGAAATTCCATTCCGTTTTCTGATCATTGGAGACGGTAGCCGCCGCGAGGAGCTCAAAAGAATGACTGCCGAGCTGGGGCTTGACGATTGTGTGACCTTTACGGGTTTTGTTGCGGATATGGCGCCCATCTATCGCATTTTGCGCGTGGGTGTCAACTGCTCCTGCGGAACCGAGACGTCCTGTCTTGCTATTTCCGAGGGGATGAGCGTGGGGCTTCCCACTGTTGCCAGCGACTACGGCGGCAACGTGGCAATGATCGGGGAGAGTGGCGCGGGCTTTCTCTTTCCAACGGGCGACGCCGAAGCCCTTGCCAATGCCATTTTGCAGATCGCCGAGGATGCCGAGCTTGAGAAAAAAATGCAAAAGTGCGCCCGTGAGCGCTATTTATCGCACTTTACTGCCGAAAAGATGAGCCGGGAGGTGCAAGAGGTATACGAAAAAGTTGCAAAAAGAAAAAGCAGAAGTTAAAACTTCTGCTTTTTTCTCTTTAAATTCCGAGCAGCGCCGATGCAATGGTAAAGTAGATCATCAGCGTGACGGTATCCACAATGGTGGTAATAAAGGGACTTGCCATAACGGCAGGGTCAAGACCGATCTTCTTTGCACCCAAGGGCAGGAGTGTCCCCACCGCCTTTGCCACTACAATAGCAGAGAAAACGGTTGCACAAATAGCAAGTGCAATGATCAAATTGTTTTGCACTTGTCCCGTTGAGGACGTGGAATACATTTGAAAATGGAAGTCAATGACCATAACCTTAATAAAGGTCGCAACCGCCAGGGTAGCACCGCAAAGCACGCCTACGCGCAATTCTTTCCAAAATACGCGAAGAACGTTTTTCAGCTCGATCTCACCCAAGGAGAGCGCACGAATAATGGCAACCGAGGTTTGTCCGCCCGCGTTACCGCCCGTACCCATGAGCATGGGGAAGAATGCGGTCAGAATGGCATAGGTCCCAATGGCAGCCTCGTACTTGGTGATGATGGTGCTGGTAAAGGTAGCGGTCAGCATCAAAAGGAGTAGCCACGGTACTCGTTGCTTCCAGGTCTCCCAAACGGTGGTTTTGAGGTAGGGCTTGTCACTCGGCAAAATTGCCGCCATTTTTTCAATGTCCTCGGTGGTCTCGGTTTCCAGGACCTCGAGAGCGTCGTCGACGGTAACAAGACCAACCAAGCGCTTTTCCTTATCCACAATGGGGAGCGCGATGATGCCGTAGTGCGAGATCATGTTGGCGACCATTTCCTGGTCATCGTGCGTGGTGGCATACAGAACGTTCTCGTTCATAATGTCGCCAATGAGATCCTGTGGATTGGCAAACAGGAGCTGCTTGAGCACAACAACACCTTCAAGCACGCGCTTTTGGTCGGTGACGTAGGCAACGTAGACCGTCTCCTTGTCAAGACCGATGCGGCGGATGCGTGCGATCGCTTCTTCGCAGGTCATATTCTTGCGCAGGTCGATAAACTCGCTGGTCATAACGCTACCCGCGCTCTTTTCGGGGTAGGAAAGGAAGCGGTTGATCTCCTCACGCGTTTGCGGCGTTGCGTTTTTCATAATGCGCTTGACCACGTTTGCGGGCATTTCCTCCAGCATGTCAACGGCGTCGTCGGTATAAAGCTCCTCAAGCATTTCACCAATCTCGCGGTCGGTCATGTGCACAATGATCAGCTCCTGCAAATCGGGCTCCAGCTCGGCAAACACCTCTGCGGCAACGTCCTTTTTGAAAAGGCGGAACACGCGGGATACCTGATCCTCGGGGAAGAGGGAGATCAGATCTGCGGCGTCAACGGGGTTGCATTTGTCTATTTCTTGAATAAATTCAGCATATTTTTTCTGCAAGAGCAATTCCTGCAGGGCTTCAAATTCCAAAACGTTGGTTTCGGACATCGTTTACACCTCCTTTTGGGAGAACGCAGGGAACGGAGAAGTTAGTTGTTACCGGAGAGCGCGTTCAGCGTTTTTTGATAATTTGCCAGTTTTTCTTCAGCCTCGGCAGCATTTGCAGCCTCAAGCATATAGTAGAATTTGATCTTGGGCTCGGTTCCGGAGGGGCGTGCAACGATCACGTCACCGTTGGCAAGGCGATAGTAAAGCACGTTGGAGGAAGGCAAGCCCGTGGGGCGGACCTCGCCACCCTCGGTAATCGTTCCTTTGCCATAGTCACCCACCAAGGTAACGGCAACGCCGCCAAACTCTGTGGGGGGATCGTTGCGCAAACCGTCCATCAGTGCCGCCATGCGAGCGGGACCGTCAAGACCTTCCATATAGACCTCTACGTTTCTTTCAAGACAGAAGCCGTATTTTTCAAACAGAGCCGAAAGAGCATCCGAAAGCGTCATGCCCTTTGCTTGGTAGTATGCAGTCATTTCGCAAATGAGCATTGCGGTTACAACGGCATCCTTATCGCGTGCATAGGTGCCTTTAAGGTAGCCGTAGCTTTCCTCAAAGCCGAACAAAAAGCTGCCGTCGCCGCTCTTCTCATAGTTTTTGATGACCTCACCGATGAACTTAAAGCCGGTGAGCACGTTGTGCATCTTAACGCCGTTAGCGGCGCAGATCTTTGCGGCAAGCTCACTGGTGACGATGCTCTTTACAACGTAAGGGTTGTGGGGCATCGTGTTTGTTTCCTTGTAGGCGGTGATGATATAATCCACCAAAAGCGCACCCATCTGGTTGCCCGTAATGGTGGCAAAGGAGCCGTCGGGCGTGCGTGTCATAACGCCAACGCGGTCGGCATCGGGGTCGGTTGCGATCACAAGATTTGAGCCTACCTTGTTTGCGATTTCAACACCTAAAGCAAACGCCTCGGGATATTCAGGGTTGGGCTTTTTGACAGTAGGAAAGCTGCCGTCAATGACCATCTGCTCATCCACGGTATAAAGATGCTTCAGTCCCACGCGGGAAAGAATGGCAGGGATGAGTCGGTGACCCGTTCCGTGCAAAGGGGTGTAGACGATCTTGAGCTCGTCGGCAACTGCCGCGATCGCATCGGGGTTGACAGCTTGTGCCTGTACCTGTGCCAGATACTTTTCGTCCATCTCTTTGCCGATGATGGTCACAAGACCTGCATCAAGGGCATCTTGCAGGGGCATCTTTTTGACGTCCTTGAAAATATCGAGACGCGCGATCTCTGCGGCTACCGTATCGGCATGCTCGGGGGGGAGCTGTGCGCCGTCCTCCCAATATGCCTTGTAGCCATTGTATTCCTTGGGGTTGTGCGAGGCGGTAATGTTGATGCCTGCTACGCAGGAAAGCTCGCGCAGAGCAAAGGAAAGCTCGGGAGTGGGGCGCAGAGCATCAAACAAATAGACCTGAATACCGTTTGCGGCAAGAACAGATGCGGCAGTTTCGGCAAAGGCTTGGGAATTGAGACGGCTGTCGCAAGCAATGGCAACGCCGTCCTTGGCGCGACCCTCACGCACGATGAGGTTAGCAAGTCCTTGCGTAGCGTGTGCAACGGTATGCACGTTCATAGCGTTCAGACCTACCTTCATAGTGCCGCGCAGACCTGCCGTACCAAAGGAGAGTCCGTGGGAGAAGCGCAGTGCGACCTCGTCGGCATCATCCTTGATGGAGATCAGCTCTGCCTTTTCGGCATCGGTCAGGGCATCGGATTTGAGCCACGCGTTGTAGTTGTTCCAAAATGCATTCATAAAAAATCCTCCGAGAATAAGATGTAGGGAAACGGAGACGCAGTCAAAATAGAATATGTCAGTTCTTTTCGAGATATGCAGAAAGAGCCTGCGCAAGTTGATCGGGGCAGGAGGTGCTCTTCATACCGCAGCGAATTCCCGAAAGACGTTCAACCGCCTCGGTAACGGAGTAGCCCTTTACCAATGCTGCAACGCCTTGGGTGTTGCCGTGACAACCGCCCACAAAGCGAACCTCGGCAATAGTGCCGTCCTCAATAGCAATTTCAATAGCGCGGGAGCATACGCCCTTTGTGGTGTAAGTAAAACGATCCATAGTGATAATCATCCTTTCTGTTTGATGTGGGGGTAAATGCCAATTGGCGTGTATTGCGGTACGACGGTTGCAAGATAGAGCAAAAACGGATACAGGTCGCCGCCGCAAATATCGAATGTCAGGTTCAGGCAGGTTTTTTCCTCGTCCTCGTCCTTTTGTATGGGAAGGGTGTTGATGGAGAGGAGAGAAAGACCGAAAAAGCTCGCCGCACCCAGAACGTCTGCCACGCTTGTGGCAAGACCTTGCGGAACAGAACATCTGAAAAAGCCGTTTTTATCGGTTCCCGATGCAAAAAACGGGAGTATGTTGCGCCGCAAAAGAGCAAAGCGTGTTTTGCGCGAGGCATCACTGCCTGCAATGTCGCAAACGGCGGCAATTTTCAATTCATACTGTGCAATCAGCTTTGCAAAGCCGATGAGCTCACCCTCAACCGCATTTTCTACGGGGAGAATACAGAACTCGCAATGTCCGTTATAAACGTCCTCGCAGGCGGCGTGAAAGCTGTGTGCATAAGCCGCGCGCGCCTCGGGGACCAGTGTGGCAAATGCAAGATAGGCATTGTCGGTGTAGCTGCTTCGCTGATACACAATGCGCCCTCTGGCGTGCGGTGCGACCTCGTCAAGGTCGGGAAAGAGCGCCGCCGGGAGACGCTCGCGGTCCTCTAATTGCTCATAGAGCTTTTGGCAAAGCACCATACATTGCTGCGCCGCAAGAAGCTTGCGCGAGCGCGAAAGTATGCCTGCATTGTCTTTTTGTGCGTTGCCGTCGGGCTCTTTTAGTGTGACGCGATAATAGGGGAGCGAGGAAAGCAGGTCGGCAAGGTCATCGCCCTCTGCGATCTCAATAGCCAACTCGCGCAGATGTGCGATCTCTTGCTCGGTGAGCAGATCCTTGCGCTCTGTCAGCTCCTGCAAATTTTCGGCAATGACGCCCTCGGGTGAATACGTGCTGAAATCTCTCATTACAAAAGTTCGAGCACGGTGTAGCTATCTGCAAGGAACTTTTGCAGCTCCTCGGCAGAGAGCTTCTTTTGCGAAAGCTTTGCCAAACCCAAAAGGGATGCCGCCATGATCTCTTGTCGCTCACCCGTCATCATTTCCAATTTGGAAATGAGGGGAGAGGAGAGATTCAGGGTAAGTGTGATCTGTTGAGGATAAGAGCTCATGCCCATGTCCATGCCGTTCATGGCATAAAGCTTGAGCATTTCGTCCATGCGTCGAGACTGCTCGGAGAGCGTGATGAGCGCGGGGATGCTTGCATCCTTCAGACTGGCAAACTCCACCTTGAGCTCTTCGTTGCCGCTGACCTTTTGGAACAGAGCAACGAGCTCTTCCTTGGCGTCGGTATTACCATCCTGCTTGAGCGCGGATGCAATATCGGCATCAATTCGCAAATATTTTACGGTACTGTCATAGGCTTCAAGTGTGGAGAGGAATTGTGCATCCAAGGGCTTCTGGCAAACGGCAATGCGAATGCCTTCGGCAGAAAACATAGAGATATACTGTGCCTGCGCGGCTTTGTCCGAGGTATAGTAAACGGTGTTTTCATGCTTTTCCTTGGCGCCTTCCAGATAGTCGGCGGTGGTCACAAAGGAGCCGTCGGTCAATTCCAGCAAAAGGGAATCCTTAACGCGATCGTAGAATTTACGGTCGCGCATGCAAGCGTACTCCACAAAGGTGCGAATATCGTTCCAAACCTTTTCGTATTCCTCACGGGCAACGTTGCAAAGGCTGTTCAGCTTGTCGGCAACCTTTTTGGTGATGTGTGCCGCTACGCGGGATACGTAGGTGTTGTTTTGCAAATAACTGCGGGATACGTTGAGAGGGAGCTCGGGGCAATCGAGAACGCCCTTGAGCATGAGCAGATACTCGGGAATGACCTCTTTGATGTTGTCGGCAACGAATACCTGATTGTAATAAAGCTTTACCTGACCCTCGATCGATTCAAACTCGTTGGTGATGCGGGGGAAGTAAAGAATGCCGCGGAAGTTGAGGGGATAGTCTGCATTGACGTGGATCCAGAACAAGGGCTCGCGCCAATCGTGAAAGACCTTGTGATAGAATTCCTTATATTCTTCCTCGGTGCAGTCCGAGGGATTTTTGAGCCACAGAGGGGTGGTATCGTTTATGGGAGCGGGAGCATCCCCGCCATCCGTTTTGTCCGCATCCTCTCCGTCAGAGAAATAGATCTCAACGGGCATAAACGCGCAGTATTTTTCAAGGATCTCTTCGATCTTTTCTTTTTCAAGGTAAGCGACCTCTTCGTTGCAAATGTGCATCACAACCGTTGTGCCGTGGCACTCACGCGCACCCTCGGTCGTCTCAAACTCGCCCTCCGCATTGCAGCTCCAATGAACGGCAGGGGAGTCGGTGTAGGATCTTGTAATGACCTCTACGCGCTCGCTGACCATAAACGAGGAGTAAAAGCCAAGACCAAAGTGACCGATAATACCGTTGTTTTTGTTCTCGCCCTCGTATTTTTCAACGAACTCCAAAGCGCCCGAGAGCGCGATCTGACAAATATAGCGATCCAATTCTTCAGCGGTCATACCAATGCCGTTGTCGCTTACGGTCAGCGTTTTTGCATCCTTATCGAGCGTGACGTCTACGCGATAGACCTCGTCGCCTCCGTCGTATTGACCGAGAGAGGCAAGACGGCGCAGCTTGGTAACGGCATCGCAGGCGTTTGAAACGATCTCACGCAAAAAGATATCCTTTTCGGAATACAGCCATTTTTTAATAACAGGGAAAATATGGGCGGTCTCGACGGTGATACCGCCTTTTTTGAAAAAGCTTGATTGGTTCATAAAACCTCCGGGGAAAAAATTGATTATTCTTCGATCGTTTCTGCTTGCAGCACGATCGGCTCGTCATTGGAGACGGTGTCGGGCTCTGCAACCGCTTCGGCTGCTGTTGTTGCCGGCACGCGCGTTGCATTCAGATATTCACCAACGCAGGCAGCAAGAGTGGCGTTGCCTTGCGGTACATAAAGATCATACTTGTTGACAAGAGAGAATGCCAAAAGGCGTCTTTTTTCTGCTTCGGTCAAAGGACCATAGCCGTCGGAAAGACTGACGGCTTCCTTCTTTTTGCGGGATTTCTCCTTTTTGGGTATTTCTTCTTCAACCTCGGTCGGCATACCCTTTGCCTCAAGGCGTTTGTTGAGAAACTCGTTGGTCAACTCAATAATGGTGGCAAAGAAGGGAACGCCGAGCACCATGCCTGCCAAGCCCCAAATCGCACCCATAACGGTAATGGCGATCATAACGCACAGGGAGCTGACACCGGTGTTTTCACCAAGGATCTTGGGAGCAATGATGTTACCGTCGATCTGCTGAACGACGAGAATGGCGATCAGGAAGGGAATGACCTTGATGGGATCGGTCAAAAGAATGATCACCGCCGAGGGAATGACGCCGATAAACGGACCGACAACGGGAACGATATCGGTAATGCCGATGAGAACGGCAATGAGGAGAGGATAGGGGACATCCATGATCGAAATGACGATATAAACCAGCACACCAACAATGGTGGAGTCAAGGATCTTGCCGCGCAGGAATCCGCCAAAGGACTCGTCGGCAATGGTGCAAATGCGGGTGATGCGCTCGTTGATGCGATTGTTAAAGAGAGCCTTTCTCATTCGCATAACCTGCGCGTAGATCTTCTCCTTGCCCGCAAGCATATACAGGGAAATGAAAAGTCCAAAAATGATATCGGTCAAAATATAAAGTGTGTCGCCGATATACTCAAAAATAACGAGGATGGTGCTACCCGTGAGCAAGCGATCCATCAACTCATTGATGTTAATGCTCTTAACGATCCAGTCAAAGCCTTGGGTAAGGGTTTCTGTCTTTACAGGGGGGATCTTGAGCCCCATGGCATCGTTGGCTTTTGCCAAAAGGCCGTTGATGTTCTCAAGCGCCGTTGCCAAGAGTGTTTCGTAGTTCTCCAAAAAGTCGAGCACGCTTGCCAAAAGCTGGGGCACGATCAGCATCAACAAAACAACAAAGATCAAAGCCACCACCAAATACGTTCCAATCAGGGAGAGTGTACGGCGTGCGGTAAAGGAACGTACTCTTGAGAACACGCGTCCTTCAAACATACGAAAGATCGGGTTGCACAGATATGCAAGCACCGCACCGATGATAACGGGGCGGAAGATACGGAAGATCTCGCCAATAAACGAGGAAAAGCTTTCCCGTTTGATCACGACGAAGGTAATGGCAAGGAGAGCCAGAACAATGTAGAGTGCCCAGATTCTGTTTTGCTTACGCTTCAACATATTCGTCACCTCCTACGTCGTTTTCGGAACTGTCGAGCGCTTCTTCAAGCATCTTCTCATAGCGAGCGTTGCTTTCGGCGCGCACGGTCTTTTCCATGGTTTCTGCCGAGAACTGTGTCAGTATATCCGAGGGGACCTCGGGCAATAGCCCAATTTTGCGCGCTCGCATATAAGTGGCAAAAAAGCGGCGGTCTCTTCTGGAAAGACTTGCTTCGTTTCCTTGGTTGATCTGGTTGTTGATTGCCAAAGCGCGCTTTTCAATGCGCACCACGGTTCTGCCCAAATTGGACTTTGTAATGTGCAGATAGTCCAAGGAAAGGTCGGGAGCATAGTAGTTTTCGGTATCGTCGGGCATTCGCTTGTGCTGCAGGCGCGTGTGGATGATATCGTCACAAAAGGCGATCAGGGTTGCAAACAGGGGAACGGCAATGATCAGACCGATCAGACCAAACAAAGCGCCCATAGTACAAATGGCAACGATTACGCACAAGGGACCAACACCCGTGTTGTAGCCAACGATTCTGGGGCTGATGATGTTACTGTCGATCTGATAGATCAGGAACATGATCAGGGTAAAGGGGATGACAAGGGTAGCATCCGTAAAGAGCAAGAGAATGAAGGCAGGAATAAAGCCGATCAAAAATCCCACGGTGGGAATGATGTTCCAAACGGCGATCGAGGAGGCGATCAAAAGAGCGTCCGGAATGCGGAAGAGGGAAATGAAAACGTAGGTCAGAACGCCCACGATCAGGGAATCGAGAAGACGGCCCTCAACAAATTTCCCAAACAGATTGTTTGCCGTGGTGCAGATCTTGGTGATCCTTTGGTTGACCTTGTCGCTGAATATTGCATTGCGGAATTTCATAATCTGCAAATAGCGTTTTTCCTTGGATGCGAGCAGATAGATGGAGATAAAGATCGCAAAGATCACGTCGGTCACACCCGAAACCAAAAGACTTGCTTTGCTGGTCAGGGTGGGGATAGCGGCTTTGATCTCTTCCAAAATATTGTTGGTCAAGGTGGAAATAACAGCGGCATCCACGTTTCCAATGACGTTGCCAACCTTAAAGAACTTGGAAATAACACCGTTTATCTGCGCAATCACGCCGTTGATGCTTGCAACCGCACCGTCAACGTAGGATTGATAGTTGGAAACAAGGTTCATAACGGTGGAGATCAGCTGGGGAACGATCAAAAGCACGATCAGGGCAATCAAAAGGAGC
The DNA here is from genome assembly GCA_045594605.1 of Eubacteriales bacterium. Classification (GTDB taxonomy): domain Bacteria; phylum Bacillota; class Clostridia; order Oscillospirales; family CAG-272; genus UMGS1865. Next base: position 4,915 of record JAZNYU010000102.1, on the reverse strand, counting down.
ATGATCACGTATGCCAGAATCAAAGAAAGCGCACGTCGAGCGGCGGAGGGGTACACGCGGTAAAACACCCTTCGCTCCAAAACGCGGAATATGGGATTGATCAGGTAGGCAAAAATCAAGCCTAAGATAACGGGGCTGAAAATGTCGAATACACCGCCGAACCATGTGTTGATCTCACGGTAAAAGGCGATCAGCAAGAGAAGCAAAAATCCGCCCGCTATCAAGAGAATTCGATTGAGAATATGAAAGTTTCCACTTTCCTTTCTTTGGGATGTCATTGATGGGTTACGCTCCTTTGAAAACAAAATATACCACACTAATTTTATACCAAATTTTCTCGCTCGTCAAGTCCTTTTTATAAAAATTAATATTTTTATAGAAAATATTATTGAAAACGCGCGCGGTTTGTGGTAGAATAAAGGGAGAAAAAGGACTGTGAGGAAAAATGATGCACACCGAAAGAGCAAATGCCAAGATCAATGCTTATCTGAATATCCAATCGCGGCGTGAGGATGGCTATCACAACATCGTCAGCGTGATGCAGACCGTCTCCTTGTGCGATCTCGTCACCGTCGATTTTCAACCCGCACCGCAGTCGCGCATTGCGCTCTCGGTATCGGGGAACGGGGAGCTACCCACCGACTGCCGCAATTTGGCTTGGCGCGCCGCCGAGCGCTTTTTGCAGCACACCAACCTGACGGGAGCGGTGCAGATCATGATACAAAAGCACATTCCAACCTGCGCAGGATTGGGAGGTGGAAGTGCCGATGCAGCAGCCGTTTTGCGCGCGCTCAACCGTTTGTGTGGCGATGCACTCACGGTCGATAAGCTTGCCGAGATCGGGCTGACGCTCGGTGCTGACGTTCCGTTCTGTATTCGCGGTGGCACGATGCTCTCAACGGGAGTTGGAGAAAGGTTGGAGCGCGTTGCGCCTATGCCAACCTGCACGTTGGTCGTAGCCGTGGGCGAGGAGGGCGTTTCCACGCCGCAAGCCTATGCGGCTCTGGATGAAAAATACAGCTTTTTTGCATACCCACGCGAAGAAAAAGCCAACGTTTACGAGATGATCGACCTTTGGCAAAGCGATGCGCTTGCGGCATCTGCTACCTGCTTTTACAACATTTTTGAGGACGTGATCGCCGAGGAAAACACCGACGTGGATTCTATCAAACGCTTGATGCGGGAGGGCGGCGCACTGTGCGCTATGATGAGCGGTAGCGGCCCTTCGGTCTTTGGCGTTTTTGAGGCGCAGTCCGAGGCGGAAGTAACCTGCGCTACCTTGCAAGAAAGAGGCTACAAAGCCTTTGTTTGCCATCCGCGCAGCGAATATATCGATTAAAATGTGAGAATTTTCGCGTTTGTTCATATGTAGTTCACAACAAAGGTGTAACATATATCTAATTTTGTGTTTATGCACGCGTTGCATAAGAAAGGAACCCAAATTGAAAGAGAAAAATGAATTGACCGCTTGCCGCCGCAAGACCTCTATCGGCGGTCAGGCCTTAATGGAAGGCATTATGATGCGCGGTCCTAAAATGACTGCTATGGCAGTGCGCAATACCAAGGGCGAGATCGTTGTGGAGGAGTTTGAGACCACCACCAAAAAACGCCCCACATTTTGCCGTTGGCCCATTATCCGCGGCGTTATCGGATATATTGATACGATGGTGCTCGGTTACAAGTGTCTGATGCGCTCGGCAGAGCTTTCGGGACTTGAGGACGTTGTGGAAGAAAAGCCCAAAAAGAAGAAGGGCAAAAAGGGAGCAGAGGAAACTGTAGAAGCGACTCTTGAAGAAGCTCTCACTCCCGAAACGGATGCAACCGCACAAGAGGCTCCCGAGGAGAAACCAGAGGAGAAAAATGACGATAAGGTACCCGCTTGGATGATGGGACTGATCTCGGTTTTGAGCGTGGTTCTCGGCTTTGGCCTTGCAATCGGCTTGTTTGTCTTTTTGCCCACCTTCCTGTACGGACTGGTAGCCCCCTTTATCGAAGGGGAAAATCTCGTTCTCAATTCCATTTGGAAATCCGCCATCGAGGGCGTTCTCAAGGTACTTCTTTTGGTGGGATACATGTCTGCGATCTCCTTGATGAAGGACATCCGCCGCACCTATATGTTCCACGGCGCCGAGCATAAGACCATTTTTTGTTATGAAGCAGGACTTCCGCTTACGGTTGAGAATGTACGTTTGCAAAAGCGTTTTCACCCCCGTTGCGGTACTTCCTTCTTAATTTTGATGGTTCTTGTCAGCATCCTGATCTCCTTCTTTATCGATCCCATTTCCGCCGCTATCAGCGGTCAGGTCCTTCCTCTTGGTTGGCGTATGCTCGTCAAATTTGCACTCCTGCCCATCATCGTAGGTGTTGGTTATGAGTTGATCAAGTTTGCAGGCAGACACGACAACATCGTCACCCGCATCATCTCCATGCCCGGCGTTTGGCTTCAACACCTGACTGTTTTTGAGCCCGACGACGGAATGATCGAATGTGCCATTACCGCCGTTGAACGCGTTATTCCCGACGACGGCAGCGACAACTGGTAAAGTGAGGGAAATATGAATACCGAATTGATCAAGCAACAAGCAAAAATTGCCGTTACCGAGCTGCTTTCCAAAGCAGAGCTCCATACGGGAGACATCCTCGTTGTGGGATGCTCGTCCTCTGAGATCGTGGGCAAGACCATCGGTCACGGCTCAAGCCTCGAAGCCGCAGAGGCGGTCTTTGAAGCCATTTATCCTATTCTGAAAGAGCAGGGCATTTACCTTGCAGCACAGTGCTGCGAACACCTCAACCGCGCGCTTATCATCGAGCGAGCGTGCGCAAAGGCATACGGACTGGAAGTAGTCTCTGTTGTTCCGCAACCTAAGGCAGGCGGCTCCTTTGCCACCACCGCGTGGGCAAATTTTGAGTCCCCCGTAGCCGTTGAGGAGATCCGCGCGCAAGCAGGACTTGACATTGGCGGCACGCTTATCGGCATGCACCTCTGCCGTGTAGCAGTTCCGGTTCGCCTGGAGCAAAACCGCATAGGGGATGCCATTCTCCTTGCCGCACGCACCCGCCCCAAATATATCGGCGGCATTCGCGCAAAATACGAATAAGGGATAAGAATTGAAATTTTGGATGTGTTTTACAAGAAAAAAACAAAAAATATCCTGTTTTCTATTGACAATTCACATCCGTTTATGTTATAATAAAGTGAATTTGGCTTTTTGACAAATCAGCAAAACCCTTATGAATGACTTTCATTCGGCACCAGAAAGGAGTGACAGTCTCTTATGGAGATAGCAATCATTGCTCACGACCTGAAAAAAGAATTAATGACTGAGTTCTGCATCGCATATTGCGGAATTCTTTCCAAGCATAATCTTTGCGCTACCAGCATCACCGCAAAGTACATTGCCGACGCAACAGGACTTGAGATCGAGCGCCTGATGGCAGGTATTCACGGTGGCAAGCAGCAAATCGCATCCCGTATTTCCTGCAATGAGATCGACGTGCTTTTGTATTTTAAGGATACACGTCCCGACTCTCACATGGAGGAGATCGACGCCGAGCTGTTGCGCCTTTGCGACCTTTACAACGTGCCGGTAGCAACCAACATTGCAACCGCAGAGGTCATCGTTACCGCGCTTGACCGCGGCGACCTTGATTGGCGCGAGATCTACAATCCTCGCTCTGCTTACAACCGCGCTTCTCACAAAAAGCCGGCGCAATTTCTTTTTGACGAATAATTTGTCAAACGGTTAAGACACGTCCCACACGATGGGCACCCACAGAGAATAGACCATTTCCCAAGAGGGAAATTGCTGAAAGGTCTTGGTGCTGACGTATGGGGTACCACTTAAGCGCAAAACTGCATATTAAATGAAGTAAAACGTCCGGGTGGAACCGTGCGGAAATGATCCACACCCCGAACAGAGCCTATGTGTTTCTGTCGGGGTGTTGATTTTTTTAGTGCAGAGTGAAGAGTGCAGAGTGCAGAGTTGAAATTCACACAATTTGTTTTATTATTTTTCACACATATAGAAAGGAAAACGACCATGAAAATTCAAATTTTGGATCAAGTACGAGAATACGATGCTCCCGTAACCGTTTATGACGCGGCAAAGGATATGGAGCTCATTACGCGTGCCGTTATCGGTGCTGAGATCGACGGCAAGACCGTAGCTCTTACGCAAGAGCTGACGGCAGATACCGAGGTCAAGCTCCTCACCTTTGAGGATGCGGCAGGCAAGCATCTCTTCCGTCACACCGCCGCGCACATTTTGGCGCAGGCAGTAAAAAGACTGTATCCCGCTGCAAAGCTAACCATTGGTCCGGCTATCGACAACGGCTACTATTATGACATTGACTCCGAGGTTCCTTTTGGTGCAGATGCGCTCAAGGCAATTGAGGGTGAGATGAAAAAGATCGTAAAAGAAAATCTTAAGATCGAGCGCTTCGAGCTGCCCCGTGCAGAGGCGATCGCGCTGATGCAAGAAAAGGACGAGCCCTACAAGGTTCAACTGATCGAAGAGCTCCCCGAGGATGCTGTTATCAGCTTCTACCGCCAAGGTGAATTTACCGACCTTTGCGCAGGACCTCACCTCTTCAGCACGGGTGCTATCAAGGCGTTCAAGCTGACGCAATGCACCGGCGCTTACTGGAAGGGCGACCAAAAGAACAAGATGCTCCAACGCATCTACGGTATCGCATATCCCTCCAAGGATGAAATGAACGCATATCTGCAACAGCAAGAAGAAGCCCTCAAGCGCGACCACAACAAGCTTGGCCGTGAGCTCGAGCTCTTTACCACCGTTGATTCCATCGGTCAGGGACTTCCCGTTATGCTCCCCAAGGGTGCTCGCGTGATCCAACTGCTCCAAAGATGGGTAGAGGACGAGGAACAAAAGCGCGGCTACCTGCTCACCAAAAC
>JAZNYU010000101.1:0-4914 GCA_045594605.1 Eubacteriales bacterium | reverse complement strand
CCTTCTTCTTTTTAAAAAAAAGCCCCCCCCCGCCTCTTGCCGCTCGCATTTTGCTTTCTTGTGCATATACTATATGTAGATTATGTAAGGAGGCGTTAAGATATGCTGATACAAAAGCCCTATAACCGCGCGCGAGCCGTTGAGTATGCAAAGACCTGGGCACTCTCGCGCAACCCGCTCTTTTATGATTTTACAGGCATTGGCGGCAACTGCACAAACTTTGTGTCGCAGGCTCTTTTGGCAGGGAGCTGTACGATGAACTACACCCCAAACGTTGGGTGGTACTACATCTCCCCCGAGGATAGAGCCCCCGCGTGGAGCAGCGTGGAGTTCTTCTACGATTTTCTAACGCAAAAATTTGCCGACCAAAACGGAGGCGTTGGTCCCTTTGCAACAGAGGTTCCGCGCGAGCAAGCAGAGCTTGGCGACGTGGTGCAATACGCCAATGGGGATGGAGATTGGTATCATACCGTCATCATTACAGGGATGGACGGCGACGAGCTTTTGGTCAGTGCACAATCCAACGATGCGCTCGACCGCCCCATTTCCACCTACAACTTTGCCACAGCACGCTTTTTGCACATCGAGGGAGTGAATTTTTCTCTTGACGATGATGCTTGCTATAACGTTTTATTGCGCGGCGGTACAGGGGAAAACAGAGAATAAAAAGAATGGCGTGATGCTTTGGTGTCACGCCATTCTTTTTATTCAAAATCCTGCAAGAGCTGCTCGATCTCTTTCCATGTCTTTACCCAAATACCGTCCGTAAGGCGCTCTCGCTCCGCCTTTGGCAGCAGGGAAGGATGCATACTCCCTCTTTTGATCAAATATCCGTCGGCATCATATACGCCAATACTGTCCCCCACAAGGCGCAAGCAGTATCGTGCGGTTGTCTCATTATCGGTGCTATCCTCGGGCGCTATCACGGGTAGATCCTCTGTTTCTATGTCCTTCATCGCCTCTACACATCCGCCAAGCTCATTCACCAGAGCCTCTGCGCGCCCTTGCCAAACGGATGTCTCCTCAACAGCGTTGCGCATCACCACAAGGCAGGTGATAGAGAGTGTGAGGCAAATGATGAGCAAAAAGCCGCAAAGCAGTGCAAAAATTTTGGTTACGTCCATTTTTTCTCTCCCATCGCATTTTTTTGTAATATCGGTAATGATAGCATCCCCATTTTTACGATTGATATACACCGCCGCGTGAGATACTAACAAAAAAATAAGGAGACAAAAATGCAAAAAGGAAGAGAATTCAAAAACGTTTTGCGGCGCACATTGTGGGCAATCGTGTCAACTATTTTATGGTTGTCGCTTGTGGCAGGCGTTTGTGTGGCGTTTTATCTGGTGTGGAACTTTTCGGTCTCTGCCGATGAGCTTTTGCCAACGCTTGGAGCACAGGCACGCACACCGCAGTTTTACGTCTACGATTTTGCCGACCGCACCAACCGCACGGGCGAGCGCAAAAGCGTTACCGCCGACGTTTGGGCAGGGCGACAGACGGCATACGTCCCCTACGAGAATATCCCAAAAGCAATGATCGATGCCGTGGTTTCCATAGAAGACAAGCGATTTTTTGAGCATAAGGGCGTGGATTGGTACCGCACCGCAGCGGCGGTCGGCAACTATCTTTTAGGAGGTGACGGACACTTTGGCGGCTCTACCATCACGCAGCAGCTTGTCAAAAACCTCACGGGAGAGAACGCCCCCACCTGGCAGCGCAAGGTGCAGGAGATCCTTTGGGCGCGCGACTTGGAACGCAGGCTTGACAAAACCGAGATCCTTGAGCTTTACCTCAACGTTGTGCATTTTTCCGATCAATGCGACGGCATTGCAGCCGCCGCCGAGCATTATTTTTCCAAATCTGTAGGGGAGCTCACCGTTGAGGAAAGTGCGGCGATCATTGCCATTACAAACAATCCAAGCTACTACAATCCCATCCGACACCCCGAAAACAACCGCACGCGCCGCGACCTGATACTATCGCAAATGCACGCGCAAGGGTATCTTACCGAAAAGGAGCATTCCGATGCACGGTTGGCACCAACGCTTCTCAACGTCAAAACGCCAAGCGGCGGGGGCTCCAACTCGTGGTATGCCGATATGGTCGCTGAGGATGTGATCAATGATTTGATCGACAAATACGGCATGAGCCGCTCTGCTGCTTCGCATCTCTTTCACACGGGTGGGCTTCATATTGATATGGCTATGGATCAGGACATCCAAAGCATCGTTGAAGAGCACTACCGCACCGCCGTCCAAATGCCGAAAAATGCAAAAGGGGAGTCGGCGCAGTCGGCGATCATCATCATTGATAGCAAAACGGGAGACATTCTTGGCGTGGCAGGGGCGGTGGGAGAGAAGAAGGGAAATCGCCTGCAAAATTTTGCAACGCAAACACGCCGCGCGCCCGGCTCGACCATCAAACCCTTGACCGTTTACGCTCCCGCACTTGAAGAGGGCATTATCAATTGGGCAAGCGTTTATGATGACGTGCCCATCAAATTTGACGTTGACGGGCGCACTTTGTGGCCAAAGAACGCCGACAATACCTATCGCGGTCTTACCAACGTCGCCTATGCCGTAGCACACTCCACCAACACCGTTGCCTTGCGCGTGTTGGCAGACTTGGGGCTTGACACGTCCTACGCCTATGGACGTGACCGTTTTCGTTTGAATCTTGTATCTCGATCGGGGGCTAACGACCGCGACTGGGCGGCGCTCGGTCTTGGACAGCTTAACTACGGAGTCACCTTGCGCGACCTGACCACCGCTTATACCGCGTTTTCCGACGGCGGTGTCTATCATCCTTACCGCTCCTATTATCGCGTAACCGATAGCGAAGGGAATATTTTGCTTTCTCGCGCCGATGAAGCCGAGCGCATCCTTTCCCCCGAGACTGCTGCCATTATGACAAAGCTGCTTGAGGGCGTTATTGAGAACGGCACGTCCTCGGCGGTCACCTTGCAAAACCTCTGTGCTTGTGCAGGAAAGACGGGAACTACGCAAAACGACCACGACCGTTGGTTTGTGGGTTACACGTCCTCACTTGTTTGCGGCGTGTGGTGCGGCTATGAGTACCCCGAAGCGCTTGTCGGGCGTAATCTCTGCACCAACATCTGGAACACTGTTATGCGCCGCATTGTGAAAGAACGCGGCGAAAAACGGGATTTTGATGTTCCTGCTACTATTCTGCAAGCAAATTACTGTCGCGATTCGGGAGAGCTGCTCTCTGACGCTTGCCAAAAAGACCCTCGCGGGAGTCGCGTGCAAACGGGTTGGTTCACGGCATCCACACTGCCGCACACCTTTTGTGGCTGCCACAAGCTTATCGAGGTTTGCCGTTCGGGCGGCGTTTGCCACGAATATTGCCCCGGGGAGGAGAGGGAAGAGGTAGGACTCATACAAGTCAAGCGGCATTTCCCCAAGCAAGTGCGCGTGAAGGATGCCGAATATGTCTGGCGTGGGGATCCCGACAAGATTTCCAACAATCCCAACACGGGAGAAGCCTATTTTGCCGCCGAGCTGCCCGATTTTTGCGGTACTTCGGGAAGTGGGGAGCCATATAACCGCTCTTGTGCCGTCCACACAAAAAAGAATGAAGATTTGGAAGAAGAATTTGAAGAGGACGAAAACCTCTTTCCAATGCCGTGGGAGTGGCATCGCGGCGCATAAAACGCATCTTTTTTTCATAGGTTGTAGGGAAAGATGCGCAAAAAAACAGCATCTTTTGGGAGGTGCTGTTTTTTGTATAAGAAAAAATACGGACGAATGACCGTTAGCGCGTGGCTAAATATGGAAATGGAGCATACCAATCCCTTATGGATGGTGCTGATGGGCGGCGGACTGATGATTGGCGGAATACTCGTGCGCTTTTTTGTGGGTGCGCCACACGTCACTCTGATGTCACTTGGGGTTGCCGAAATGGTTCCGCCCGCGTGGCTGATGTCTCTTTTGTGGACGGTGTCATTCTTAGTAGTCGGATGCGCGGCAGGGTTTGCCTTTGGTTATCGTTCTCGCGGATGCGAGGTGGATAAATACAAGGGCGGAATGCTCTTTGTGCTTCTTGCAGTCCTCGAGCTTTGCTGGTATCCCACCTTTTTTGGCGCAGGATTGCTCTTTTTGAGCGTGCTGGAATGCATCCTTATTCTCATCCTTTGCACAGGTGTCACGCTCTGCTTCTATCGCGTCAGTAAATTTGCAGGGATGCTACTCTTGCTCCACGAATTGTGGCTTATTTATATGCTCATCCTCAATTTTGCGGTATTTTTCAATGCGTAAAAAAACTCCGAGAGCAACTTGCTCTCGGAGTTTTGCTTTGTTCAAGGTTTAGGGTTGATAGTCGCCCATTCTGTCCATGCCCGTCCAACGGCAAGCATCGGTTTCTTTGCAGTGGGGGCATTTGAGCTTTGCTTTTCCAACTGCTCTGAGGGAAGTGTATCGGCCAAAAAGCATATGATACCACTTTTTGTGAAATTCACCGCCGCAGTTGGGGCATACAAAGGGCTTTTCTACAATGTCCTTGTATTCATGATACCAGTAGTCAAATTCCATTGCGTGCACAAATAATTTGGGGAACTTGGCAATAAAGCCGATGAATCCGGAAGACATAAACAAACCTCCTGTTGTTTTTTTAATATCAAGAGAACAACATCCAATGTATTGATTACATTATACAATAATAAAACCAATTTGTCAATAGGTTTTTTCAAAAAAATAGAAAAAGGGCTGTTTTTTTGGAAAACAGCCCTTTTGTTTATTCATTTTCAAAGCGTTTTAAGATGGTTTCATAGGTCAGCCCATAGCTTTCGGCAATGTCGCGAGCATAGCTCTTGCCGTCGGGCTTTGCGCGAGTGATCTTAAAGGAGCGTTTGCCCTCTCCCTTCATGCCTGCCACAAGCGTGTCGATGGCAAC
>JAZNYU010000100.1:0-2244 GCA_045594605.1 Eubacteriales bacterium | reverse complement strand
CATAGGTGGGCTTGCCGGGGAATTGCCCAAGCTTAGAAAGATAGATCTCAAAGGTGCCCGCCTCGCGGTCCTCCAAAATGCAGAAGTTGGAGAGCTGTACCCTTTCGGTTTCTTCGGGTTGACGTGTGTCAATCAAAATCATGCTTTTGCGAATTGCCAAGCCCGTTTCTTGATCGATCTCAATCATATAGAGGGGGAAACGCGGGAATGCACCACTGACGGCTTCCTTTGTGCAAGCATTGCCAAACCAATAAAGCTTGCCGTTCACCTCACTCTTCACCACTTGGCAAATGGAAGCAGGAGAATAAACGATTTCGCCATTTTCATAGCACCATGGTTTTGGCTCGGAGAAGGTTTTTCCGCCATCTTCGGAGATAACGTAATATTTGCAAGGGGGAGCATTGGGGTCAAGGCGGCAGGTCCAATCCGAAACCTTATCTGTGGAGGTGCGGAAGATGCAAAGGATTCTGGAGTCGGGGAGCTCTGCAAACGTCGGCTCCGAAATTCCGCGCGTGGAGAGGGTATCGTCCACAATGATGGGCTCGGAATAGGTGATGTCGTATTGTTGGGTGTTGGCATTCCAAACACCGCGAGCCACCAAAAGTGCCCAGGCGTGTCCAAGTCCGCCCGTTGTGGGGAAGACCTTTTGCAAATCCAAGCCCGCAATTTCGCATGCGGTGTTTACGGGAATGCAGAGATTGAACAAAATATCACCGTTTTCAAGAACGATCAAATCCGACCCACGCGAAATATTGGTGGTCAAATAATCGGTTGTGCGGTAAGTTGCACGACTGTAATCGGCGCCGTCCTCGTATTTTACAAGCACGCGCTCGTGTGCCGTGCCGTCGGCATCTTCAATCATCAAAAAGCTGTGCATGGGGCGCGTATATCCCGCCCAATAGTGCGCTTCGGTTGCCGCGTAACCGTCTATGTAAATGAACTGACACTGCAAGCTGACAAAATGACCGACAACGGGATTGTAGACGTGTTGCGCCTTTTGATAGCCGAGATTTTCGTCAATTTCATCGTTGCCAACCTTTTCGCGCGCAGGCAGGGGCTCGCGCACCCATTCCGTCCAGGTTTTGCCGTTGTCATAGCTAAAGCGGTATTCGCGATAGTCGGCAGTGTCGTCCTGCGATTGAAATTCTTTAATTTCTTTGCGCACGGTACCTTCTGCATCCAAATAATATTGTAAACGTTTTTCGGCAACACCCGTGCCCGTGGCAGGAACGATCAATTCTTTTTCCACTAACATTGTTACCTCCGAGGTGATAATTTCATAAGCGGCAACCGCAAACAAGCGGAGCTCCTTGCCACCCGTGGTGAGGGTGGAATTTACCGCACCGAGCTTTGCCTTGAACACAACGGTATCGCCAAGATGAATGGAGCCGTATGCTGCTTCTGCCAAATATCCGCCTGCTACGCTGATGTAAAGACCGTCTGCAATTTTTGCTCTTGCAAAGCCGTCGGAGTTTACTTGGTGGTCAAGCGTGAGCTCTACAAAATAGTATTCGCTGCTGTATTTGCCTTTTTCATAGGACATACCAATTGCAATCGCTTCTTCGATGGAAGTCAAAAAGCTTTTTTTGCAAACAGAGCATTCGTATTCTTTTTCAAAGGTGTGCTCGTTGGAAGCATCGCCCTCGGTTGCATTGCATTTTGTGCAAGTTTTGGGAGAGATGCAGGTTGCATCTATCCACTCGTGAACGCATTCCGCAGGAGTCGTTTCCTCGGGGGTGGTTTCCACAGGAGTGGTTGCACTTGGAGTGGTATCTGCAGTTGTTTCATTTGTGGTGCTTTCTGTTTGCAAAGGATCATCCGACGCATTTTTGTTGCAGGATGCAAAAATGATTGTGCTTGCCAATAAAATTGAGCATATACAAAGTAAGAGGCAAATGCTTTTTTTCATAACGAATACCTCACATTTTTGTTTTGTGAGTTCATTATACCACGCTACCTAGGAAAAGTCAATAATCAATGCGGAATGCGAGAGGAAAGAGATGGTATTCAGAGAGTTATTCCTATATAACTCTCTTAGAAATCAGGGTCTCGGTGGGTCTCGCTGCGGCTCGGTCTCGCTCACGTTCTGACAGTCCACCGGACTGTCATTCATTCCGTTCGCGCCGCTTCGCTACCCTGATTTCTTGCGATAGCAAAAGCGAGGTGTAAACCTCGCCCCGCCCGTCTATTTGTAAACTAACAAATCTATTTGACCCCTTTTGTGAGAGTGTTTTTTGGAAGGGG
>JAZNYU010000099.1:0-7073 GCA_045594605.1 Eubacteriales bacterium | reverse complement strand
CATCTGCATCTCTTTATAGTATATCATATTTTTCGCCATTTTTCAATACCCAATTTCAAAGGATGCAAAAGAAAACGGAAAGCACAAACCCAAAGGGACGATCCATAATCGACCTATATTTGTACTTGTTCAACTTTCTGAACGGGCAGGGTCTTGGCGGTGCCTGACCGTTTGCGAGAGCCAAAGCGAGCGTTGCGCTCGCGTCGACCGTCTATTTGTGAACTAACAAATCTATTTAGATAATGCTTGTGCGAGAGTTCTTGAGGGGGGCGTGGGGGAAACTTCTTGCAAGAAGTTACCCCCACATAAAAATTCGTTCTATTAAAACTTATATGCATCTAAATGCCTTTGCCAAATGCGAGCGGCAAAGAAGCAGAGAGCGGCGCCAACGAGCGAGATGGCAACCCAGGTGAGAATGGTAAAGTTCCAATCAAAGGTCTCGGCAAGAGCCGCAAAGCCGTAGGTCGAGATCGCCGCGCCCACGTAGGTGCAAGCGTTGAGAATACCAGAATAGGTCGACACCTTTCCAAAAGGAACAAATCTGCGCGGAACGATGGCAATGAGCATCAGGTTGACGCCGTGCATGGCGGCAACGGTGAGCGCCATTAAGATAAGAGAGGGAACAAGCGCCGCATCGGGCAAGAAAGCATTCACAAGGAACAACGCACCGCATACCAATGCAGAGCCGCCAAAAATCGCAGCGGCACAACTGACCTCATTCTTAAAGAACCGCTTTTGCAGTGCGCTAAACGCCGAGTAGCTGATCATGGTAAAGATGGCAAGAATAACGGTGGAAACGATCGAGTTTTCCTCGCTGAGTCCAAAGGTCTCAAGCAAAAAAGAGGGCATCCAGTTGGTCACACCGTCGCGCAGCATCCCTTGCATCATAATGCCGGGCATGATCATGGCGAGCGCGCCGAATATGTAGAGCGGAACAGGCAAAGCCTTTTGTACGGGCTCGGGTGTCGGAGTCTCTGCTTTGTCTGTCGGCTTGTCGGTCTTGGTGAAGATGCGCGGATAGAGGATGAACCAAAGAACGATCATCACCGCACCCCATGCGGCGCAAAGCAGCATAATGGTGCGCCACTCCATCACGCCAAGCAAAAGAGGGCAGAACAAATATAAGGCAATGGTGGCAACCGACGAGCCCTGATTGACGCGCACGGCGGCAAAGCTGTAATCCTCTGCCGAAAGATGCGTGGACATCAGTCGTACGATGGGCGGCCAAAGGAGCGCGTGTGCAAAGCCGTTGACACTCCAAATGGCGGTCATAGCGGGGATGGTCGAGGCAAAAAAGATGCCTGTGTTGCACAAAACGGCAAGTGCCAATCCTGCGGGGATGATGTGCTGGGGCTTGAGGCGATCACCAAGAAAGCCGCTGATGATCTGTCCCGTGCCGTACGCCACGGTCAGTCCCGTAATGACGATAGCAAGCGCAGATTTTTCCACCTGCATCTCACTGCAGATCTTTACCAGCATCACCGCCAGATTGACGCGCATACAGTAGCTGGTAAAGTACACGACCGCCAACAGGTAGGCGATCTTTTTGGTGTTGGGGGAAACCTTGGATCTCATATTACATCAGTCTTTTTACAATTTTGATCATGCGGAGCGCTACGGGGATGAGCAATACGTTTACGGCAAATTCTACAAGGAAGTTCAGTCCGACCAATCCAAGGATGATAAAGGTAAAAGCACTGGCAAATCCGCCGTCAAGTGCCCAAGAGACGAGTAGATTGTTATAGAATACCGCCAAGCCAAGGCAAAAGATGCCTGTGTTGACAATGGGGCAGGCAACTGCCGAAAGAATAACGGCAAGTCGGGGCTTTTCTGCTTTCATAATGGCTTTGTAGATCAAGCCGGAGGTAAGACCTGCAACCGCCCCTTTGAGGATGCAGAGGGCTACGGTAAGCACAGGAGCCTGCGCTAACATCAGGGAACTTGCAGCTCCTGCCGCGCCGGTCACCACCTGAATGGCAACCACCACGCCAAACACGCCGCCCAGAATTGCGCCGCTGGCAGGGCCAAACAGAATTGCCCCCAGCATAATAGGAACCAAGGTCAGAGTAATGGTAAACATTCCAAGAGGAATGGAAACAAACATTTGCAAAACGACTACAACGGCGGCAAACATTGCCGTGTAGATGAATTTTCTTTGCTTGTCCTTCATGGTTTTGTCCTTTCTTTGATCCATCCGCAAGGGACGGATATTTGAATAGGGATATTTTAGCACAACGCGCGGCAAATGTCAATATATGCCGCGCGATTTTTTATGTTATTTTCTAACCAGAACGTTCTCAATTTCGCAAATATACACGCGATGGAAGTCGTCGATCGGGTAATTTTTCAACATCTCCTTGTCAATAAAGGATGCTTTTTTGATGTCATCGGCATACATCTTGCGGCAGATCATCACCATCTCGGCTTCCAGAGGGTAGGGGACGCCGTTCTCGGTCATGGCGCAGGTCAGCCCCGACTGTGCAAACTTGTCGCCGTCGCGTCCGCTGTTGCGACCGCAAAAAACAAGAGCATCGCGGTATTCCTCACCGAGGAAGGCAAGGGAAAGATAATCGCTTTTTTCGGTGATGTTATAGGTGTAGCGTTGCGGACGGATAAAGCAGATGGCAACGGGCTTGTGCCAAAGAATACCCATCGCTCCCCACGAGGCGGTCATGGTGTTGGTATGCTCACCGTCGGTGGCGCTGATGAGCATCCATTGCTTGTCAATGCGGTTAAAAATAGCATCAACGTCTTTTGCGGCAACGTGTTCAAATGTGATCATAGGGATTTTTCCTTTCCAAATATAATATCTATCTATTATCATACTCTATTTTGCGGCAAAATGCAATCGTTCCTTCAAAAATTTACAAAAACACACCAAAATCGACCGCAAGTATGAACAAAGTGTTAATAATCAAAGGGAAAGATTGACATTTGGCACACAGTGTGCTATAATGGACACACTGTGTGCTGAAAGGATGGTGACACTATGGCGGTATCGCAAAACGGACTGATCGTTGACGAAATGTCCGAAAAAATTATTACCGTAGCCGAGCGAATGGCAATGACGAACGGTGCACACACTGTCAATGTGCGCAAAATTCTTTTGGAGCTCGGCATTACCAACCGCGTGTTTTACAATCGTTTTCGCAACGTTGAGGACGTTCTTGGCGTGGTTTACCAAAAGGTAAGCGAGCAAATACGCGCAAGTGCTGCTTGGGAAAGCAGCAATGAGGAAGAGTTTTTTGAGCGCGTGACCGAAATGGTTACCAATACGCTCATTCGCTCTTACGATCTCAAAAAACAGTTTAACCAATATATTTTTGAAAACGACTCTCGTTCACAAAGCAATTACGAGTGGTGGATGAGTGCGATCAAGAGGATGCTCACATACGCAAAGGAGAAGGGGTACATTCGCGCTGATGCCGACGTTGACGTTTTGAGCTATTCACTTTGGTGCTTCTGGCGCGGATATAACGCCGACGCCGTTGGCAGGGGACTGCCCAAGGAAGAAGCCGTTAAGGGCTGCAAATACAGCTTTGGCATCATTCTGGACGGTCTGCGCACAGCACCCGCAGAGGGTTGAGCTCCCGAATTTATTATTGAATAAAAAAGCAAATCATATATATTTGATACTGAAAGGAAATTTTCACTATGAACAAAGATATGCTGCATGAGCCGAGATATTTTGAAAACGTAAGAAAACTGATTGAATGGGCTGCCGAAGAATACGGCAACGATACTGTTTACTCCTTCCGTCCCACCCCCCGTGCCGACGTTGAAAAAAAGACCTTCCTTGAGTTCCGTGATGACGTACGCGCACTGGCAAGTGAATTTTTGGCAATGGGCTGTGCGGGCCGTCATTGCGTTGTAATCGGCAAGCTTTCCTATGATTGGGCAGCAATATACTATGCAATGCTCTCCATCGGTGGCGTGCTCATTCCTCTGGATCGCGACTGGCAGGCTGAGGACCTCGCAGCAACCGTTGAGCGCGCAGAGGCAGAATTCCTGTTCTGCGATGCAGACCTCAAGGAGAAGGCAGCTGTCATCGAGGGTAAGGTATCCTTTGCAACCCCCACCGTTTATCTTGGCGGCAAGGAGGGTGACGTATCTGTTGCATCCTTGATTGAGAGCGGCAAAGCAAAGTTTGCAGCAAATCCCGATGCATACTTCAATGCTCCCATCGATCCTCATACAATGGCTCTGCTGGTATTCACCTCGGGTACCACAGGCAAGGGCAAGGGCGTAATGCTTTCGCAAAACGCGATCCTTTCCGACCTTTCCTCCATCATTCCTTATATGGACTTCGGTAAAAAGACGGTTGGCGTTCTGCCTCCTCACCACACATTTGGTTCCTCTGTTATGCTCATCGGTCACATGATGATCGGTAGTGAAATTTATATCTCCGGCGGTCTGCGTTACGTAGCCAAGGAGCTCAAGGAGCAAGCTCCCGAGCATCTGGTTATCGTTCCTTTGTATCTTGAAACATTCTACCGCCGCATCATGGCAAACCTGAAAGAGAAGAAGAAGGAAAAGCTGGTTGCCCGCATGATCAAGGCCAGCAACGCAATGCTCAAGGTTGGCATCGACGTTCGCGAAAAGCTGTTTGGCGAGATCCGTGCAGCATTTGGCGGCAAGGTTAAGATGATCATCTCCGGCGGTGCTCCCATCAACCCCGAAATTCTCCGATTCTTTGAAGCCATCGGTATCTCCACCCTCAACGGCTACGGCATCACCGAGTGCGCACCCATCATTGCCGTTAACCGCAGCAAGCATCCCGTTCCCGGCAGCGTAGGTCACGTTATCGACATCGACACCGTTATTATCAACAATCCCAACGAGGACGGCGAAGGCGAGATCTGGGTAACCGGTCCCAACGTAATGCTCGGTTACTATAAGGATGAAGCCGCAACCGCAGATGCAATCGACTCCGAAGGCTTCTTCAAGACCGGTGACTACGGTAAGCTAGATAAGAACAACGTTCTCTATATTACCGGACGTAAAAAGAACCTCATCATTCTCTCCAACGGTAAGAATGTTTACCCCGAGGAGATCGAAAACGAGCTGGTTGCAACTCCCGGCGTTATCGATATCATCGTTTACGAGGGACAAAGCAAGAGAGGTATGGAGCACAACGCAATCGTTGCAGAGGTTTATCCCGATAAGGAATATATCGAAAAGAACAATATCACCGACATCAAGGCAGACCTGCAAAAGTACGTTGACGACTACAACCGCACCGCAGTTCCTTACAAGAAGATCGGCGTTCTCAAGGTTCGTGATACCGAATTCCCCAAGAACACGCTGCGTAAGATCATGAGATTCAAGCTCGACATGAGCATTGATTAAAATTTGTGTAGAATAAACCATAAAAAAGAACGGAGAATTTTCGAAATTCTCCGTTCTTTTTTCTCCGTTCCTCTTGACATTTGTGCAAGAGGGGTGTACAATACCCCGTAGGCAAAATTGCCCACCCGGAGGACGATATGGCAAAAGTGAAAATAGATATGACGGAGGGCAAGATCCTACCGCTTTTGACACGCTTTGCGCTGCCGACTATGGCAACGTCTATTATCAATCAACTTTTCAATACGGCAGATACCATCGTTGTGGGACGATGGGGAGGTGCCACTCCCGAGACACGAGAGATCGCACTCTCTGCGGTGAGCGCTTGCGGACCTTTGGTGAGCATGATCATCACCTTTTTTGTGGGGCTTTCCGTCGGTTCCGGCGTTCTGGTCTCCCACGCAGTCGGTGCTAAGGAAGAGCATAGCATCAAAAAGACCATTCACACCTCGGTGACGCTGGCAACGCTTTGCGGCATCCTTTTGGGCGTTCTTGGATTTGTGTTTGCGCGCCCATTGCTGATCTTAATGGAGACCCCCGATGCGGTCCTCGATCAAGCCGTCCTTTATATGCGCGCCTACTTTGCGGGCATTCCCGCGCAACTGATCTACAGCTATTGCTCTGCCATGCTGCAGGCGACGGGGGATAGCACCCGCCCGCTGCTCTTTTTGTCGGTTTCGGGTGTGATTAACGTCATTCTCAATCTCGTTATGGTGCTCGGCTTTGGAGAGGGCGCACTTGGTGTCGGTATTGCAACGGCGGTTGCACAATGGGTATCCTGCATCATGATCCTGATCTATATGCTGAGAACGAGCGGATTTTTGAAGCTGCAGCCCCGACAGCTAAGGCTTGACATCCCCACCTTAAAGGACGTATTGCGCCTTGGCGTTCCCGCAGGCATACAGAACTCTATGTTTGCCATTGGCAACCTTGTTATGCAGGTGGCGCTCAATTCCTTCAATAGCAGCATTTACGTTTCGGGCAGCTCGATCGCATCCAACGTAGGTGCGTATACGCAGCTCATTTGCGGCGGATTTTGTACGGCGGCATACGTGTTCGTCGGTCAGAATACGGGGGCTAAAAATATGCCACGCATTCGCGAATGTATGAAGATCAGTACCGTTACAGTTTCAGCTTTGGCAATCGGTTTGAATAGTATTCTCAACCTTGTCAGCCTTCCTCTCTTAACGCTCTTTGCCCCCAATAATCCAGAGGTGGTGGAGTTTGCAAGAATCAAATTGATCGTCAATAGCAGCTTCTACGTCATGGGGCATTTGGAAGGCATTTACGGGAGCGCGATCCGCGCAATGGGCAAGTCCACGTTGCCAATGATCGTCTCTGTAGTAGGCATTTGCGGGGTTCGCGTGTTGTGGATCAATACGGTATTTGTTTGGATCCGTCACCCCTTGACGATTTTCTTCGCCTATGGCGTATCCTGGACCATTACGTTTATTGTTCAAGCAATCATTTATCGCCGCGTACAAAAGAAGGTGGGCGAGCAGTGGGAACGCGAGAAAAACGATCCCGATGTGGCAGAGCTTGCCGAAGCAAATACATAAACAAAACAAAAGAACGACACCGCGGTGTCGTTCTTCTTTGTTATTTATTGTAATACTCAACAAATAAATCGTTTGGTGTACATTCCAAAATATCGCAAATGGCTTTCAGGTTTTCAAATTTGATAGAAGACGTTTGATTTTCCAAAATCTTTTTAAAATTTTGATAAC
>JAZNYU010000098.1:0-9770 GCA_045594605.1 Eubacteriales bacterium | reverse complement strand
TCCTTGGCTCACAGAACGACATGGCTACGATCCGACTTCATCAAAGAAGCCGTGCGCGAGGAGCTTGCAGAACACGGAATCGCCCACGCAACGCTTGAGCTCGAAGCCCCCGGCGAGCACTGCCACGAGGAGACCTGTAATCCCCAAACCCACGAGGGCGGACATGGGCATCATCACCATCATCACGGGCATCATCACCATCATTAAACAGAAAAGACGCTGTGCAAACAGCGTCTTTTCTTTAGTCTGTCTTTAGCGGCGTGTGATATAATCCTTTTGTAAAATCGGGAAAGGAGGATTTTGTATGGCGTTTTTGACAGTGTTTAAGCGGTACGAATTAAAATATATGCTGACACTTGAGCAAAAGGAAAGAATACAGGCGGCAATGGCGCCTCATATGGAGCTCGATAAATACGGGCGGTCGACGATACGAAACATCTATTTTGATACCGACAGCTACAGACTCATCAGGCGTTCGATCGAAAAGCCCGCCTATAAAGAAAAGCTGCGAATACGCAGTTATTCTCAAGCGAATGCTGACAGCACGGTTTTTGTAGAGTTGAAAAAGAAATACGAAAAGGTCGTTTACAAGCGCCGTATTCCTCTTTGCGAGGGAGATGCGATGGCATGGGTGTGCCGAGCGCGTGCGTGTCCGTTTGACACACAGATATCGCGTGAGATCGATTATTTCATTGATCATTACGGAAAACTCAAGCCCACTATGTTTCTTTCTTATGATCGCGAAGCCTATTATGACAAAAACGGTGGGGATTTCCGTGTGACCTTTGACGACAATATTCTTTGCCGAGAGAATGACGTTAGTCTTTGCTCACCTGCCTATGGAACACCGATTCTTCCCGAGGGGAAGGTACTAATGGAGCTGAAATGCTCCGGCGGTATTCCGCTTTGGATGGTAGAGATCCTTTCTCGCGAGCACATTTATAAAACCTCGTTTTCAAAATACGGAACGGCGTATACCAAGCTTGTATTTCCAAAACTGTATTTACAAAACGCAATAAAACGTAAGGAGATGATTACAAATGGATGCAATTTTTAAAGGAATTTTTGATAATGATTTGATGCAGATCATCAGCGTTGAGCATTTTTTGCTTTGTCTTGGCGTGGCGCTCTTTCTTGGGGTGATCATGGCAGCAGCATATATGTTCAAAAATGAACACACAAAGAGCTTTGTTATTACTTTGGCGCTTCTGCCCGCCGTGGTGTGCGTTGTGATCATGATGGTCAATGGCAACATCGGCGCCGGCGTTGCGGTTGCCGGTGCGTTCAGTCTGGTGCGTTTCCGTTCCGCCCCCGGTTCAGCTAAAGAGATCGTGGCGATCTTTCTTTCCATGGGCACAGGTCTGATTGCAGGCATGGGATACCTCGGCTTTGCTGCGCTCTTTACCGTGATCATGTGTGCCGTGTTTGCTCTTTACAATGCTTTGGCAGGCAGTGCAAAGGGAGCGGCAGTCAACAAAACGATAAAGATCACCATTCCCGAGGATCTTGACTACACAGGTGCGTTTGACGATATTTTCGCCGAGTATACCAAGAAGAACGAGCTGATCAAGGTCAAGACCACCAATATGGGTAGTATGTTCCGTCTGACTTACAACGTGACCATTAAGGATGCAACCCGAGAAAAAGAGATGATCGACCGCATTCGTGAGCGCAACGGGAATTTGGAAATTATGGTATCCAGACAAGAAAGCCGCGCAGCGGAGCTTTGATAAAAGGAGAAAAAGCTATGAAAATAAAAGCAATCGCACTATTGTTATGTTTGCTGTTGCTGTTTACCGGTTGCGGCAACAAAAACAAGAACGAAGGCTATACAAACCCTGAAATCAAAGGGGAGAGCGCCGATCTTGGAGACGATAATCAATCCTTTGGCGAGGATATCAGCAGCACGGGCGCATACGACGGATATTTTGAAGGGGATTCTGTAAACGTTTCGGTCAACTGCGAATCGGGAACGCAAAACGCCTATCGACTTGAGGGAAATACGTTGACCTTTACAACCATTGGAGAGGAAACGGTGTATTCCATCTCGGGTACCTTTTCGGGGAACATTGTGATCGATGTTGGCAATGATTACAAGTTCGATTTAGAGCTTTGCGGCTTGTCGCTTGTTTGTAATTCGACCAGTCCTATCTTGATTAAAAGTGGCGATGAGGTTGCCATCAAGGCAAAAAAAGGGACAAAGAATTATATTTACGATATGAGAGATGCAATTGATGAGACAGACCAAACACTCTATTCTGGTGCGATCCACTCCGACGTTGACCTTGAAATCGGCGGTAAGGGAGAGCTCACAATCGTTTCCGAAAACAACAACGGCATTCATTCAAAGGATGATCTTCAGGTCAAAAACCTGACCTTGTTTGTCGCCTGTGCCGACAACGCACTCAAGGGGAACGACTGCGTTGAAATAACGGGTGGAAACACAACTCTGATCGCTTCTGTGGGAGACTGCATTAAGACCTCAAACAGCGACATCTCCGAAAAAGGCAATCAGCGCGGCACAGTTTCCATCCTGGGCGGCACACATACGCTTTATGCCGCTTGTGACGGCATTGATGCAGCGTATAACGTCAGCATTGACGATAGCACCACCGTGCTGAATATTTATACTGACAAGTATTCTAATTATTCCAAAGAGGTAACGGCAAGCTCGTCGGATACGAATTATATCCGTTTTACCAGCAACGCCTACTATTATTCGGTCAAATACTACAACTCCGATGCCGATTACGTTTGGGTGAATGCGGAATATCACTCCACGGTGGTGGGGGGCAGAAACAATTATTATTACTATTCCTATCCCAAAATGCCGGAATATACCAAGCAGCAGTTCTTTATTTATGAAAGTGCATCGCAGCAAGGGCAGGGTGAAGAATATCTTGTTATGTCAGATTACCTGACACCAAACAGTGCTTGCGACACCTTTGCACTTACGCAATCCTATAACGGACTGAACTATGAGTGGACGAACTATACCACCACAATTCAAGAGGGCGGCTTTGGTGGTCGTCCCGGCGGCCCCGGCGGTATGGGAGGCCCCGGTGGAATGGACGGAGGCAATACCGACAAAGGCGATCACTCTACCAAGGGCATAAAAGCGGCAAATGAAATCGTTATCAACAACGGAACGATCAATATCAAAACCTACGATGATGCCATTCATGCAAACAACGATACGGCCCTTGAAAACGGTGCAACACCGCTGGGGAACGTCACCGTCAACGGTGGTAATCTTACCCTATATTCCAATGATGACGGACTTCACGCCGACGGTGTTCTTTCGGTTACGGCAGGTACGGTGAGCGTGGTGAACGCCTATGAAGGAATTGAGGGAACAACCGTCCGTATTTCCGGCGGTTACGTTTCGGTGAATGCCAAAGATGACGGCATTAACGCAACTGCCACCTCGGGGACGGCAATTGCCATCGGCGGTGGTACGTTGTATATCTATTGCAGCGGTGACGGTATCGACTCCAATAGCCGTACCTCTTACGAGGGGATCGTGTTCTCGGGTGGCAATACCGTTGTGATTTCCAACTCGGGTGGCAATTCCGCCATCGATACCGAGCAGGGGTACACCTATGAGGGCGGAGCGGTGGTTGCCATTATGCCGCGTGGCGGAATGTCAAACGAAGCAACACACGGCAAAAACTTCACAAGCGTTGGCAAGTCAACGCAGCTTTCCCTCGGCGCGGGAGAGTATCTTGTTGCCGAAATAGAAAATTCCGTGGCAACCGTCAAAATCCCTGCATCGATGTCGGCATACGTCATCATTCTGGGGGATAGCTCGCCCAAGATCAGTACCGAATCGAGTGTTTCGGTCTCGCTTGACGATAACGGCGTCGCATGGAATTAAAATTTACAAGTCATACTTGATGTGGCGGGGAGAAAATGCTATAATAAAATAAAGCCTTTGAAAGGAGGGCGCTTATGCGATTGCTTGTTGCCGAGGACGATCAAAAGCTCCTCAAAACACTCACTCACTTATTTCAAATGAATCATTATATTGTGGATGGCGTTGACAACGGCAGAGATGCCCTCGATTTTGCTCTTTCGGGTGAATACGACGGACTTGTGCTGGATATTATGATGCCCGAGATGGATGGCATTTCGGTTTTGAAGGCGGTCAGAGAAAAGGGGATCACCACACCTGCGCTTTTTCTGACTGCCAGAACCGAGATCTATCAAAGAATTGAAGGCCTTGATGCAGGAGCCGACGATTATCTACCCAAGCCCTTCTCCACAGGGGAACTGCTTGCCCGCGTTCGCGCAATGCTGCGCAGAAAGGACAATTTCACTCCCGACCTTTTGACCTTTGAAAATCTCACACTCAATCGCTCCACCTACGAGCTTGTGCACAACGGTCTTGTGCAGGCGCTCAGCGGCAAGGAGTTTCAAGTAATGGAGATGCTGATGTGCCATCCCGGTAGCATCGTTACTGCCGAGCAGCTCATCACGCATATTTGGGGGTGGGATACCGACGTTGACACGAGCGTTGTATACGTTCACATTTCCAATATTCGCAAAAAGCTTGATGTGCTCCGCGCACCCGTTGCAATCAAATTTGTGCGGAATGCAGGCTATCTCTTGGAGGCGACGGTATGATCTATAAGCTTCAAAAAAGATTTATTCTGATATGTACCGTATCGGTGCTTGCGGTCATTGCCTTGGTGTTTAGCATCATTTTGATATTGAATATATCTTCAATGAACAAGAATATGGATATGCTTGCCGACAGAGTCTCCGAGGGTGGCGGCAACTTCCCGGGCTCAATGCAAGAAAAGCCGCACCCCAACAAAACGCCGCCAAAAAATGAGCAGGATTTTGCATTTATCACCCCCGAAACACCTTTCTCAACACGCCATTTCACCGTATTCTTTGATAAACAAGGAGCGGTAGCAAGAACCAATACCGAGGCGATCTATTCTATCACGGACGAAGTCGCTGTCGAGTATGCGAAAAGTGTGCTTGACAATAAGGATGCAAGGGGGTGGATAGACAACTATCGGTATAAGGTTTTTGCAACGGATATGGGAACAGGCGTGGTCTTTGTTGATGGCAGTATGAGCCGTTCCTCACTGATGCAGTCAATGACGATTGCGGGATTCGTCCTGCTTGGATGTGCCGCGCTCGTGCTGATACTGATATTTTTGCTATCGAAAAAGGCGGTAAAGCCTATTGCCGAAAGCTACGAAAAGCAAAAGCAGTTTATTACCGATGCAAACCATGAGCTGAAAACCCCCTTGACCTTAATTCTTGCAAATCTTGATATTGCCGAAGGAGAGCTTGGGCAGAACGAGTGGCTTGACGATATCCGATCCGAAGGGCACCGTATGACAGAGCTTGTCAATCAACTCGTAGCTCTTTCGCGTATGGACGAGGAAAGGCAACTGTTGAAGGTAACCGAGGTCGCCTTTGGAAGACTGGTTGCCGATACTGTCTCTGAATTTGAACCGCTTGCAAAGGAACGGGGAAAAGGACTTGCAGCAAACGTTGAAGATGACCTTACCTGTTTTGGTGACGAAGCTCTTTTGCGCCGATTGATTGGCATTCTTATGGATAATGCCATCAAATATTGCGATAACGAAGGGGAGATCCGTGTAAATCTTCATAAAGGAAGAAAAATTGTTCTCACCGTTGAAAACACTTATGCAGCCGTCCAAGAGCTTGAATTGAATCGTCTTTTTGACCGCTTCTATCGTGCTGATAAGGCAAGAAAGTTTACCGGCGGTTACGGTGTTGGGCTTTCTATGGCAAAGGCAATCGTCGAAAAACACAAGGGGGAGATCACGGCGTACCAAAAGGACGCAACGCATATTGGTTTTAAAATCACACTATAAAACAACAAAAGGAATCGCATTGTGCGATTCCTTTTTGTTTTCAGATATTCTGTTTGGTTATTACTTTCCCAATGGGACGTAATCATGCTGTTTTGCAAACAGCGTCTTTTTTATTTTACCACGTAACCACCCATTGAGCAAACAGCATCACAAGGGGGAGTGTTGCGGTGGAGAGGATAGAGGTCATTCCAACCGTTTGGGAGGCGTAGCCGGGTTCGATGTCGTGCAGCTCGGCAAGCATCGTGACCATTGCGGCGCTCGGTACACCTGCCATCGCGGTGACGAGCAAAACGTAGGTGTCGTTCAGTCCCACAGCCTTTGCCAAGAGGCAGAGAATGATGGGGAACACGATCAGCTTAATGCCCGAATGAACATACAAGCGCGGGTTTTTGAACATATCCGAGAGCGGCATGGTTGCCAAGAGCGCGCCCGTTACAAGCACCGAGATGGGCGTGCAGAGCGAACCGAGATAGTTGAAAAACTGCGAGAGTGCATCGTATGCGGGAGCGAGGCACGAGCCCTCTGCGGGAACGATGTAGGGTTGCAAAAGGAATAAAAGAATACCGATCGCACAAGGAACTGTGCCGTAGTTGATAAAGATCTTTTTTGGTGTGAGCTTGATGTCCTCGCGCTCGCGTGCAAGGATGAGAATGCCCCAAGTCCAAAGAAAGAGATTGAAGATGACCACGTAAAACGCGCCCATAAAGCTACCAATACCACCCCCGAAGATCGAATCGAGAATGGGAAAGCCGATAAAGCCTGCGTTGGCAAATACCAAGGAGAACTCAAACACCTTTGCTCGGTCAAAGTTACCTTTTTTCATCGGTCGGCAAATGAGAAATGCCATTGCCGCCATCAGGATGTGCATCACAAGGCTGATCAGCAGCACCTGCCAAGCGGTGGTTAAATTCTCTTGTGAGAATTTGACGTTGTTGAGCGCGCCAATAATCATCATCGGTTGCCCGATGGATACGATCAGGCGCGAGAGCGCTTTGGATGCCTTGTCGTCAATGATCTTTGTCTTGCGGCAAATATAACCGCAGATCATGAGGAAGAAGAGCGTGAGAATGATGGTTAAGAGGCGAGGGAAGAAGTCTAACATCGTGTCAATTTCCTCCAAGCTCGTCAAGCTTTGCCTTGATCGCTTGCATATCGCGCAGCATATCCTCGCGGCGGCGCGGATCGCGGAGCAGTGCCGCAGGGTGATAAACGGCGGTCATAAGGTAGTCGCCCTTCTCAAACCACGTGCCGTGCTCAACCGAGATCTTAAAATCGGGCTTGATGAGGCGCATAGCGGCAATACGTCCCAAGCAAACGATGACCTTGGGGCGAATGATGCGCACCTGCTCGCGCAGATAACCGATGCAAGCATCCTCCTCTGCAGGCAGGGGATCGCGGTTCTTTGGCGGGCGGCATTTGAGAATGTTTGCGATGTAAACGTCCTTGCGCTCGATGTCAACGGCGTAAAGATATTTATCAAGCAGCTGACCGGCTCTGCCCACAAATGGAGTGCCTGTCAAGTCCTCCTGCTCGCCGGGGGCTTCTCCCACAAACATCAGGTCGGCGTTGGGGTTGCCCACGCCAAACACTAGCTTTGTGCGTGTTTCGCCAAGCGCGCAGCGCTGACAGTCGGCACAAGCGGCGCGGAGTTCTTCTAAATTTGCATATTGACAAGGTTCCATAAAAACCTCCATAAAAATCAATATTTTGCGGGGTGATCTACAATGCCTTCTCGCTCGGCGGCAGGACCTGTGCAGTGCAGGGTGTAGTCGCCGCTCTTGAGGACGGCAACAAGCTCCTCACCCGTGCGGATGGCGGCGCTGGTCAGAATGCCGCCCGTGCCGTACTGGTCGGGGTTGTGAAAATCGCTGCCCGAGGTGCGAATGAGCCCATAGCGTTTTGCCCAGGCATCGGCAATCGTGTCTCGGCCGTCATAGGTGGGCGTGCCGTTAAAGGTCTCCATACCGTCCAGAAGCTCGGGGGAAACGATCTCAATGCCATTGCGGAAGGGATGCGCCTGCACAACGAGAAAGCCGTTCTCACGTGCCAGAGGGGCAAAGGAGCGTAAGCTCATTTTGTGCAGGTCGGGATTTTCGCGCAAAAACTCCTCGGTAATTCCGTAGATGAGATAATCGTTGATGTTGCCCTCAAAGCGCAACTCGCACCCAAGAATGACGTGCAAGCGGTCGCCCGCGTGCTCGCGCATCAGATAATAGGGGCGCATATAATAATCCATTTTCTCCTGCCAGGAGCCCTTGAGATTATCAATGACGTAATCGCAGTAGTGATTGGTGATCACCAAGGAGGAGTAGCCCTCGGCGATGAAACGGTCTGCCACCTCGGGGGCGGTGACGTGTCCGCAGGGGCTTACCTCGCTTGTATGCGCATGAAGCTCGGTTTTAAATTGCATTATTTTACCTCAATAATGGAGTCATCCCACATTTCGGGGGCTTTGTAGCCGAGCATGTTGATGGTGGTAGCGGCTACGTTGGAAAGACCAAACTTGCCGTCAAGCTTTACAGTGTAGTGTTCCTTTGCGCTTGTGTTATCGTAAACGATGCAGGGAACGGGATTGAGCGTGTGGCTAGTCTTTGCCTTGTAGTTGCCGTTCTTGTCAGCCTTGGGCTGCTTTGTTTTCTTGTCCATCTCATACATCTCGTCGGCGTTGCCGTGGTCAGCGGTAATGAGAGCCACACCGCCAAGGGTGTCAAGCACGGGCAGAATTCTGCCGAGCTGAAGGTCAAGCGCTTCCATCGAGCAGCGGGTTGCTGCCAGAGAGCCCGTATGACCGACCATATCGCCGTTGGGGAAGTTTACACGCAGATACTTGTACTTGCCGCTCTTGAGGCACTCAATGAGCTTGTCGGTGATCTCTGCGCACTTCATCCAGGGGCGTTGCTCAAAGGGAACAACATCAGAGGGGATTTCGATATAGTCCTCAAGCTCTTCGTCAAACTTGCCGGACTTGTTGCCGTTCCAGAAGTAGGTAACGTGACCGTACTTTTGTGTTTCGGAGATAGCGAGAACGGGAACACCCATAGCGGCAAGATACTCGCCCATGGTATTGGTGATCTCGGGGGGAGATACGAGGTACTTGTTGGGGATGTGCAGGTCGCCGTCGTACTCAAGCATGCCTGCATAAACAACTGCGGGAACGCGAACGCGGTCGAACTTATCAAACTCGCCTACAGGAGCATCGAATGCGCGGGAAATCTCAATGGAGCGGTCACCGCGGAAGTTGTAGAAGATCACGCTGTCACCATCGTTGACGGTGCCAACGGGCTTGCCATCCTCGGCAATAACGAAAGCGGGGAGATCCTGGTCAATGACCTTGAGCTCGTCACGGTAGGTCTGTACCGCCTTTGCAGCGCAGCAGAACTGACGGCCTTCGCCGAGAACGTGCGTTTTCCAGCCGTCCTCAACCATCTTCCAGTTTGCCTCATAACGGTCCATGGTAATTTGCATACGGCCGCCGCCCGATGCAATGCGAGCGTCAAAACCGTCGCCGTTCAGGCTTGCAAGGAAATCCTCAAAGGGAAGGATATAATCCAGAGCAGAGGTCTCGCCAACGTCACGACCGTCAAGCAGAATGTGAACGCGAACGGTGGAAACGCCCTCAGCCTTTGCTTGCTTGAGCATTGCCTTGAGGTGGTCTATGTGAGAGTGCACGTTACCGTCGGAGAACAAACCGAGGAAGTGCAGGGTAGAGTTGTTCGCCTTAACGTTTGCAATCAGCTCCTGCCAGGTAGCGGATGCAAACATTTTGCCCGATTCGATGGAGTTGGAAACCAGCTTTGCGCCCTGTGCAAAAACTTGTCCCGCACCAAGAGCGTTGTGACCAACCTCACTGTTACCCATATCGTCGTCAGAGGGCAGACCAACAGCGGTGCCGTGAGCCTTGAGAGTGAC
>JAZNYU010000097.1:0-5099 GCA_045594605.1 Eubacteriales bacterium | reverse complement strand
CGCTCCTTTTTGAAACGGTGTTCTTTTCTTATTTTTTTATTGGATCGGTATGTCGGGGGTAGGTGGAAGCGCGGGGGCGTAGTGCGTGATGATCTGCACGTCGGGGTAGGTGTAAACGGCAAGGATCAATTCTTCCTGCTTCTCGCTCAGTATCACGCGCATATCATATTGTTGAATGTAGTATCGCGCATCGGTCAGGATCTGCTCCGCTCCGCCAACAGAGGTCGCCTCGCTCAAATCAAGGGCAAGAAAATCACACACTGCGGCAAGGCTTTCCAAAAGCGTCCATGCGCCGTCGGCGCGCGCCAACGACAGCGGAATGGCAACGCCCACGGGAATATCCCCCGCCATTGCCTTAACCTGCTCCACGTAGCGCAAAACAGATGCCGTGTCGATTTGAGAGAACGGGATGCCGCACAACAGGATCTCGTTGCCGCCTGCGTGCAAAAATTCCTTCATCAAGGCGCACTCCTTGGCGGCGATCGCGTATTGCAGATCTGCCCCCTCTTGGTAGAGCGCCTGCGGATAGAACACGCCGCTCACAAAGCCCGCAAACATGCGCGCCTCGCCCATGGCGTCATAAAGCACCTGCTCGGAAAGAGAGGTCATGCCAAGATAAGTCGCCACCTCGGAGGTATAATTCATCTGCCCCGTGGGGGTGTTGATAGTGACCGAAATTTCGGCAAGGCTTTCCCAAACGCTTTCGGCTTCCTCGCCAAACACGTAAGCATCAGCGTGGATGTTGCGTGTGTAGGATTTGTTCGTCTCGTTGGCTTCCTCCTCGGGCGTTTCTCCTTTGGTCAAGCGATCGTAGGTCTCGTCATCCAACCAAACGTTGAGCATAAGACCGACGATAATGGTGAGAAGAAGCGCCGCGCCTGCACAAATGAGAACGATGGCAAGCGGCGAGAGATTCCCTCGGCGGTGCGTATTGCGGCGATTGCCAAACAGCTGCATGGCGGCGTCTCCTTTCTAAAGTTTTTTGGGATAGAAAATATTACTGCATTGCAACAAAATCGATCGATTTGCCGTAGTCGTTGATCTCAACGACCAGAGATTTTTTTGCGGCTTCAACGGCATCGCCGACGATCGCCCATTGGTAAGTGGAGAGCAGATTGGTCAGTTGCAGGGAAAGCGTGGTTTGCAGATTTCCTGCGTCGTCCTCTTTTTCCATTTCCTCAATGCGGACGAACACGTAAAGCGCGCCATCGACCTCAACGATCTCGCTCACGTCGTCCGCATTTTTAAGAGAGACAGCTGCATCAACCAGCTCATCCTTGTGCACGTTGCGGACAATGTAGTAGGGCGATACGTTGGTCAGATCATCGTTTGCCTTGTTGATGCAATCGGTCAGCGTCCACTCGCCCGAGATCAGCTTTTCACGGGCGTTCTCCAAAATGATGCGGTTTTCTTCCTTTTCCTCGTCACTTTCGTGCGTCAGGAGAAAATGCTGTACGTATGCGGAGTTTCCGTCGGTCAGCCAAGCCTCAAAGGACGCCTCGTCGGTAAAGAATTCGCCACCCTTTTGCATAGCGGTGTGCAGCATATATTTCATTTCGTCCATAGCAAAGTAAAAGCGGAACAGACTGTCGGTGGCATAGCGCTCCTTGAGCGCCTTTTTGTATTCGCGCTTGGAGGAATACTCCGCCAAAAGCTCGGTCATTTTTTCGTCAACGGCATCTTCGATCTCCTTGCCCTCAAAGGCATCGCGTCCAACGCCTCGCAAAGCGCACGCGTGCAGGAGCGCGTAGTTCTCTTTTACGGTGTTCCAAACAAGCTCTTCCAGCTCGGCACGGTACTTCTCGGCGGTTGTGGGATCATCCCAGATCGTGCCGTTTTCGTCGTTGCCGTCACCGTACTTGTCATCCAGATCTATCTTATAGGTCATAACAATAAAGCGCAGCTGCTCGTAAGGGATCTCATATTCCCCCGAGGTAGCAACCGCTTTTTTATTTTTTGCGTTTGCGCAGGCGCCAAGGGTGCAGATCAGCATACCGCACAACAAGAGCCATGCCGCCGCGCGCAGGATTTTTTTCTTCAATTTTCTTCATTCCTTCCGTCTTTTTTTACATTATACTAAATATTTATGTCTTTTTTGTGAATATGCATAAAAAAGTGACCGAATTTTAAAAAAAGCATTTCTTTTTTGCGCGTTTTATGATACAATAAGAGAAAGATCTTTTTTGTGAAAGGAGTGAGACCCAATGAATGAGATCTATTCGATCCCGCTCTCGCGGATCGTGGAGGATTTTCGTTTGGAGGTCGTGGTAAGACCTGAAAACTTTGACGAGATCCAGATCACCTCTCCCGAGGTCAACCGCCCCGGTCTTGCGCTGGCAGGATTTTATCAGGTGTTTGAAACCGAACGCATTCAGCTGATCGGTTATGCGGAAACACAGTACTTACACTCGTTGGAGCCCAGCACCAAGCGCGTCATGCTGCAAAAGCTGGTGGACGCCAAGCCCGTTGCCATTATTTACACCACGAACATTGAGGTGGACGCCGCCTTGATCGAGCGCGCAGAACGCGACGGTGTTCCGGTTTTGCGCACGGGACTGAAAACCAGCCAGATTATGGCGAGCCTGATTTCGGCACTCAGCAATTATCTTGCCCCCCGCATCACCCGCCACGGATGCCTGGTTGAGGTTTACGGTGAAGGTATTTTGCTGCTTGGTGATAGTGGCATTGGTAAGAGTGAGACCACCATTGAGCTGATCAAGAGAGGTCACCGACTCATTGCCGACGATGCCGTTGAGATCAAGCGCGTTTCCGACAAAACCCTTGTTGGCTCTGCCCCCGACCTGATCAAGCACTACGTGGAGCTGCGCGGCATTGGCATTGTGGACGTGCGCCGTCTGTTTGGTATGGGTGCGGTCAAGGAGACCGAAAAGATCAACCTTGTCATTCAGCTTGAAAACTGGGTGGAGGGCAAAATGTACGACCGCCTTGGCATGGATGAGGAGACCATTGACATCCTCGGTCTGGAGGTCCCGTCCATCACCATTCCCGTTCGCCCCGGACGTAACCTTGCCATCATTTTGGAGGTTGCCGCTATGAACAACCGTCAAAAGCGCATGGGATATAACACAGCCGAGGAATTCAACAAAAATTTGTTGCGCCAGATGGGCGTTGAACCCGAAGCATAAACAATTGTAAACGATTTGTAAACATCATTAGAAACCTATTGACAGTCATTTGACTGCGTGGTACAATATAGGTGTGATCCCGCGGATCGCACTCCAAATCTATTTTTTAAAAGGAGAAACGCTATGAAATTTTTGGTTCCCATTCTCATCGTACTTGGCGTTGCTGCTATTCTTGGTATTAGCGGTTACCTCAAGGCACCCCCGGACACTGCCTACATTATTACAGGTCTTGGCAAAAAGAGAATCCTGATTGGTAAAGCCGGCTGGCGTATGCCCTTCTTTACCCGTGTTGACCGTCTCTCTCTGCGCGTTATGCAGGTGGACGTAAAGACGAGTGAAGCCGTTCCTACCAACGAGTTCATTAACGTAACCGTTGACGGTGTTGCTAACATTAAGATCTCCTCTGACCCCGAGCTCCTCGCTCGCGCATCCGAGACGCTTCTCAACCTGCGTCAATCCGACCTCGTTCAGCTCGTAACACAGGTGCTTGAGGGTAATATGCGTGAGATCGTTGGTTCTGTAGGACTGAAGGAAATGGTTCAGGACCGTCAGGGTGTTGCAAAGAAGATCACCGAAAACGTTGTTCCCGATATGGAAAAGCTGGGTATTGAGGTTGTAAACTTCAACATTCAGAACTTCAAGGACGGTGCCGGAACCATTGAGAATATGGGTATCGACAACGTTGAGCAGATTCGTAAGAACGCTCAAATTGCAAAGGCAAACGCACAAAGAGACATCTCTATTGCAACCGCAAACGCGCAACAGGAAGCAAACGCCGTTCGCGTTGAGGCTGAAAAGAAGATTGCCGAGCAGGATGCTGACCTCGCTATCCAACAGGCTGATATGAAGGTCAAGTCCGAAACCAAGCGCGCAGAGGCAGACGCTGCATACTCCATTCAACAGGAAAATCAGCGTAAGACCATTGAAATTACCAAGGCTAACGCTGACATTGCCCGCAAGGAAAAGGAAGCCGAGCTGGCAGAAAAGGCAATCGCTCTTAAGGAAAGAGAGCTCGATGCCGAAATTCGCAAGCAAGCCGATGCTATGAAGTATCAAATGGAAAAGAAGGCTGAGGCTGAGCTCATTGCACAACAACGTGAGGCTGAGGCTGAAAAGTACCGTGCTATTCAAGCTGCCGAGGCGAAAAAGGCTGAGGCTGAGGCTCTGCGTTACGCTATGGAGCAAGAGGCTGCCGGTATTCGTGCCAAGGGCTTGGCAGAAGCAGAAGCCATTGAAAAGAAGGCAGAAGCACAAAAGAAGATGGGTGAAGCATCCGTCCTCGAAATGTACCTCGCTGCCCTTCCCGAGGTGGTTAAGAATGCTGCCGCTCCCCTTGCCCAGACCGACCGCATCGTTATGTACGGTGACGGCAACTCCACCCGTCTTGTAAAGGACGTTATGAACAGCGCAAACCAGATCATGGAGGGCGTTAAGGAGTCTACCGGTCTTGACGTTGCATCCCTTCTCGCCGGCGTTGTTGGGGGCAAGGTTGTAAGCAACGCACAACAGGAACCCGAAGCAAAAGAATAATATCTTCGTCAAAGGGGACACTGCCAATGGCAGCGTCCCCCAACGGAATTTTGAAAAGGATAGATTATGAGCGAAAAAAACAACAAACCCGAAAAAAACGAAAAAAAGAGCTCGCTCACAACGCCTGAGCTCATTCGCCACGGTGAGGTCCGCAACGGCAGACTCATTCGCTATTACGGCAAAAAAAGTGAACTTGTCATCCCCGACGACATTACCGATATTGCAGAGGAGGCCTTTCGCGGGAACACGCACGTCACCCGTTTGGTGCTTGGCCGTCGCGTTGTTTCCATCGGACCTCGTGCCTTTCAGGATTGCACGAGCCTGTTGCAGGTGATCTTCCCCGCGGGGCTGCGTCAAATCGGCGACCATGCCTTTGAGGGCTGTCGGGCTATGACCGCGCTGCTCCTGCCTCGCTCGGTCGTC
>JAZNYU010000096.1:0-5604 GCA_045594605.1 Eubacteriales bacterium | reverse complement strand
CATCGATCGCAGCATCGTTGTTGTCGGTTGCGGTGCTTACGCCGAAATTTGGGCTGAGGACGTTTACGACGAAAACAAGGCTCAAATCAACGTTGGCGAACTGATCGCCGAGCTTGAAGAACTCGGCCTCTAATAGGACATTAATAAATAGGTAAGGAGAATGGCAATGGAAGAGCAAATCGCGTTTTCGCATTATTCGGTGCTGCTGAATGAGTGCATCGAAGGACTTGCCATTCGTCCCGACGGTATCTATATCGACGGAACTGCAGGCGGCGCGGGGCACAGCTCTGTGATCGCATCCCGCCTTGGTGAGGGCGGCAAGCTTTTGGCACTCGATCAGGATGCCACCGCGGTTGCAGTTGCAACCGAGCGTCTCGCTCGCTTTGGCGAGAGGGCAGAGGTGGTGCACAGCAATTTCTGTGACCTTGCAAAGGTTTGCGAGGAGCGCGGAATTGAGCACATCGACGGTCTGCTTCTTGACCTTGGCGTTTCTTCCTATCAATTAGATACTGCAGAGCGCGGATTTTCTTATCGCGCAGACGCACCCTTGGATATGCGTATGGACGCAACCAAGACTCTTACCGCTAAAAAAATTGTAAATGAATACTCCGAGGAGGCGCTTCGCCGCATCCTCTTTGAATACGGTGAAGAACGTTTTTCTTCCCGCATCGCATCAAATATTATCCGCGCAAGGCTTACGGCACCGATCGAGACCACAGGGGAACTGGTTGAAATCATCAAACGTTCCGTCCCTGCGCGCCACGGAGATGGCGGACACCATCCGGCAATGCGAACCTTTCAGGCATTGCGCATTGAGGTCAACGCAGAGCTTGATGTGATTGCTCCGGCAATCAAGTCCGCCGTGTCCCTCTTAAACAAGGGGGGACGCATCGCCATCATCACCTTCCATTCGCTTGAGGATCGCATCGTCAAGCAGACCTTTGCTTCCTTGACGGGCGGTTGTACCTGCCCCAAGAACTTTCCGGTTTGCGTTTGCGGCAACAAGCCAAAGGTGAAGATCCTGACCAAAAAACCGATCCTGCCGTCCACCGAGGAGCTGGCAGTCAACTCTCGCTCACACAGCGCCAAGCTTCGCATAGCCGAAAAGCTTTGAAAGCTTTCATAAGTACATAAGAAGGGAACCGAGTGCCATGAACCGCCAAGAGACACAACTGAATAGCGCCTCTGTCGGTCGTATGCTCGAGGTCAGTGCCGCGCAAGAGGTACAGACCATTACCCAAAGCTTTGCCGCGCGTGGCGTAGCAAAGGCAGTGAGTGCACAGAGTGCCCAACAGATCGAAAAAGAAAAAGAAACACGCAAGCTAGCCCCCACAGCTTATCGTCTCTCCTCCATGAGCGATGCCGCCGTCACCGGTCGCTACCGCCACGGTAAGGAGACGATGTCGGGGAAAGACTTGATCCAATATTTCAACGAAACGCGCGCCATCCGCACAAGAGGAGAGGATTTTTCCATCGCTCCCGCCGAGGATGAGAGCGTATTTGCGGGAGAGGCAGAAAAGTCCTTGAGAGCCGTAGTAAAATACGAGGAAGAGGCAACCGTAAAAGAAAAAATCGCCGCTCTCCCCGCACAAATCAAGCAGTTACCTTCCAAAACTATCCAATTTATCCGCACGTCGGCCCCTGCGTGGTTCGATTTTTCACCCGTCGACACCACGCAAGGGACGCGTCGGTTTCCTCTCTCGGCATTTGCCGCCATCGTTGCGGTCGCCGTCTCCCTGATGCTGATCGTAGCAAGCTCTGTTATGATCCATCATGGAGAAAAGCGTGTCAGCCAGCTCACGGTCGAGCTTTCCGAGCTTGCCGTTGAGGTTGCAGATCTGCAATCCGAGTTGGACGTTAAGAACGACCTATTGGTCATTCGCGACATCGCCACTGAAGAGTTTGGTATGGTTGAGGAAAAATACGTAAAAATGCAGTACCTTTCTATGGGTTCAGGCGATTCCATCGAGGTATTTGAAGAGAAAAAGCAAGAAACGGTTGGAATTGCTGCAATTTTGAGTGCGATCGGACTCAAATGACGCAGTCTCTATCATAATTTTGTCACTCTCTTCATAATATAAAAGAGCATGGAAAAGCGAGGAGAACACCCTCGCTTTTCCTGCAGAAATCCCAAGAAAGGAGCGGCAAAATGGAAGATAAAAAACTGATCGGTCATTCTAAGAGCGAAGGCAATCTTCACCCCAAAACGGTAGGGCGCGCAGCCATACTGCTGGGGATTGCTGTTTTGCTCTTTTCTGCTCTTTTGGTGCGTATTTTTCTGTTGCAAACGGTAAAATACGAGCATTACCGTCAAAAGGTGCTGGAGCAGATCACCACCGAGTCTTCCGTAAACGCCTCTCGCGGCAACATCTATGACGCCAACGGTGTGCCCTTGGCAACCAACATTACCACCTATCGCGTCTTTTTGTCGCCTTCTTCTATCGCGCGCGCGCAAAGCCTGCACGATCAGGAGGGGAGCAACATCAGGCTCGATACCCTCATCTCCGAAAATCTTTCCAAGCTTCTCGGTGTCTCCTACGATTTCGTTCTCAAGCAAACCACATACACCAAGTACCTCGACCGCACCATCGCCCGCGAGGTGGATGAAGATACCGCCGATCTCGTTCGCGCATTCATCGACGAATACGATCTGGAGCAGATGATCTATCTGGAAAGCACCTACACCCGCCACTATCCTTATTCGGCGCTGGCATCTCACGTTCTCGGCTTTACGGGAAGCGACGGTACGGGACTTTACGGACTGGAATTCCAATACAACAAAATGCTTGCAGGAACCAACGGCCGCTACATTACGGCGCGCGATTCCTCGGGCAACGAAATGCCTTACGCATTCAAAGAATACATCCCCGCGCAAAACGGATATCACGTCAATACCACCATCGACGTTTTCGTGCAATCCGCACTTGAGGAGCAACTGCAAAACGCATACCTTGAGTCGGGTGGAGAAAACCGCGCGGCAGGCATCGTGATGAACGTCAAAACGGGCGCTGTCCTCGGTATGGCAGTCTATCCCAACTTTGACCTCAATCACCCCCGCGAGCTCGATGAGCAGTCTCTTGGCGTTCTGCAAAACCTCGGCTACGCAGTGGGGAGCGACGATTACAATACGATCAAGCAGAATCTGCAGCTCAATATGTGGGCAAACAAAGCCATTACCGAGTCCTACATTCCCGGTTCGACCTTCAAGGTCATGACCGCTTCGATGGCACTTGAGGAGGACGTTGTCACCCTGACCGAGAGCAACACCTGCACGGGTTCTCTCACGGTTCTGGGGCAAAAGATCCATTGCCACAAGGTCAAGGGACACGGCGCGCTCACCTTTGCCGAGGGCATTCAGCAATCCTGCAACCCGTGGCTGATGAAGGTGGGACTTCGCCTTGGCACAAACACCTTTTACAATTACCTAAAAGCCTTTGGATACCTTGAAAAAACAGGCATCGACCTGCCCGGTGAGGGTGGCGGCGTGTTTGCTACGCAAGATGCCTTTACCGATCTTGACCTTGCCATTTACGCATTCGGTCAAAACTTCAACGTCACACTCATCCAACAGATCACGGCAGTCTCTGCCGTTGCCAATGGCGGATACCTCGTCACACCGCACTTTGTTTCTTCCATCACCGATCAAAACGGTAACCTGATCCAATCCTTTGATAATCACGTGCGCCGCCAGGTCGTGAGCGAGAGCGTTTGCGAGACCGTGGCAAAGATTTTGGAGGAGGGCGTTTCGGGCGCGGGCGGTGCCAAGAACGCATACGTTGCGGGTTACCGACTTGCCGCCAAAACGGGTACCTCCGAAAAGAAGGAACGCGAATGTCCCTTGTGCGGCTATACCGCACTTCCCAAAACCGTTGAGGGCGTTGGTATGTTCGTTTGCACAATGTGCAACTACACGGGCATTCCCGCAGAGTTTCAGGTGAGTGAAAAGTACGTTTGCTCCACCGTTGCGTTCGCCCCTGCCGATGATCCGCAATACGCCATCATCATCATGGTCGACGAGCCCACCGAGGGCACACTTTACGGTAGTGTTGTAGCAGCGCCTTACGTTGCAAACGTTATGCAGACCATTCTGCCGTATCTCGGCGTCGAAGCGGTCTATACCGAAAAAGAGCTTGAAAACATGGCAACCAAAATCCCCAACCTTGTGGGATACACCGTTTCCGCCGCAAGAAGCTACTGCCAAAGAAACGGATTTGACATTGAAATCCTCGGTCCCGATGACGGCATCATCCGCCGCCAGTATCCCGAAAGCGGTGTTGTGGTAGAGAAGAAGTCTGCACGCATTCTCGCCTATACCGACAAAGAGATCGAGACCATTACCACCGTTGTTCCCGACGTTACGGGAATGAGTGCCGTTGCGGCAAACCAAGTATTGATCAATGCGGGGTTGAATATTCGCATCCTCGGCACCAAAAACTATCTCAGTGGCACGGGTGCCACCGTCATTTTGCAATCCGTAGCTGCGGGCGAGGTCGTTCCGCGAGGCACCGTTGTTGAGGTGACCTTCCGTTATCTTGACGACAAGGATTTTGACGAGTACCTGCCGCAAACAAACTAAAGCAAATTGACAGACCTTCTGTCGGGAAGTTGAAAGAAATTTTCAAACCTGGAGGGAAGGGCTGTGAAACTCAAATATTTATGCGATGCCGCAGGCATCTGTTGCCCCGATGCATATTTTGATTGGGAGATCGAGGACATCTTGACAGATTCCCGCAAAGAGATGAAGGGCGCGATGTTCGTTTGTCTGTGCGGTACGCAATTCGACTCCCACAACTATATCGGCGAGGCGATCGGGCACGGTGCGATCTGTATTTTGACAGATCGCAACCACCCTGACGTCGAGGCGAAAGAGGGAATTGCCTTTTTACAATGCGACGATCCTCGCGCGGCTCTTGCGCATCTGTGGCACGCGTGGTACGGTTTTCCGTGCCGCGACCTCAAGATCGTCGGCGTTACGGGAACCAACGGCAAAACCAGTGTGGCGCATATGCTGCGCACCATCCTGCGCACCGCTTGGCACACCTGCGGTATCATTGGTACGGTCGGCTGCGAGAGTGAGAAGGGCGTCATTCAAACCGCCCACGAGGCAGGGCTTTCCAATCTCACCACCCCCGATCCGCGTGACCTTTATCACATCTTTGCACAAATGCGGGATGAAGGCGTGGAGTACGTGGTGATGGAGGTCTCCTCACACGCATTGTTTTTGCAAAAGCTCGCCCCAATCACCTTCGAGGCGGCGATCTTTACCAATCTGACGCCTGAGCATTTGGATTTTCACAAAACGATGGAGGCATACGCCGCCGCCAAAGCAATGCTCTTTCAAAAAACAAAATTGGCGATCTGCAATGCCGATTCACCTTACTGCGAAACAATGTTGAAGGACAGCACCTGCCGCCGCATGACTTGTACAATAAAAGGTAAAAGTGCCGATTACAGTGCAGATGAGATCGAGCTTTACGCACAAAACGGCGTTGCTTACCGTCTTTCTTCCGCGCGTACACGCCTGCGTATTTCCTGCCCGATAGCAGGGGAGTTCACCGTTATGAACTCCATGCAAGCCGCCATTTGCGCCCTTGAGCTTGGCTG
>JAZNYU010000095.1:0-3283 GCA_045594605.1 Eubacteriales bacterium | reverse complement strand
AATTTCGGTCAATCCACTGCTGTCCCTTTGGTAAATTGACTGTTGTAAAGATGGTGATAGAAGCCAGCGGCCGCAAGGAGCTCCTCATGCGTGCCTTGCTCCACGATCTTGCCGTTTTTCATGACCAGAATGCGGTCTGCGTTCTCGATGGTGGAAAGACGGTGCGCCACAATAAAGGATGTGCGCCCCTTCATCATTTCGGCAAAAGCACC
This sequence comes from Eubacteriales bacterium, assembly GCA_045594605.1. Classification (GTDB taxonomy): domain Bacteria; phylum Bacillota; class Clostridia; order Oscillospirales; family CAG-272; genus UMGS1865. The sequence continues at coordinate 3,071 of JAZNYU010000095.1, read as the reverse complement.
TTGGATCTTGAGCTCCATACGGGTATCGATCGAGGAGGTCGCCTCGTCGAGAATGAGCATCGGGGGGAGCACCAGCATCACACGGGCAATGCAAAGCAGCTGCTTTTGTCCTTGAGAGAGAGATCCGCCGTTCTCACCCAAAACGGTGTCATAGCCCTTTGGCAAACGCTTGATAAAGGAGTGGGCGTGTGCGGCTTTTGCGGCGGCGATCATTTCTTCCTCGCTCGCATCGGGGCGACCCATGCAAATGTTCTCGCGCACAGTCGCGGCGCGCAGCCAGGTGTCCTGCAGGACCATGCCCCAGGATGCGCGCAGAGATTTGCGCGTGACGTTGCGAATGTCCTTGCCGTCTACCGAAATACTGCCGCTGTTCACGTCATAAAAGCGCATCAAAAGATTGATCAGGGTGGTCTTGCCGCAGCCCGTAGGACCTACGATGGCAATGCGTTGGCCGGGGGTGACGGTGAGATTGAGATCACGGATCAGATCCTGCTCGGGTGTGTAGGAGAAAGCGACCTCCCGCAATGCAACGTTGCCCTCTGCCGCCTCGATGACGTGTGCGTCGGGGGCATCGGGGGTGAGCTCGGGCTCGTCGAGGATCTCGAACACGCGAGCGGCGCAGGCGAGTGCGTTTTGCAGCTCGGTCAACACGCCGGAAATCTCGTTAAAGGGCTTGGTATATTGGTTTGCATAGTTGAGAAATACCGAAAGCGTACCTACCGAGAGGGTAGAGCCGGGGGCAATACAGATCATCGCACCCACCAAAGCAACACCCGCATAAACGAGGTTGTTGACAAATCGGGTGGAGGGGTTTGTGGTGGAGGAGAAGAAGGTAGCGCGCAGAGCGCACTTACCAAGACGGGTGTTGACCTCGTCGAATTCGGCTTGCAATTCATCCTCGCGACTGTATGCCACCACCACCTTGTGGTTGCCAACGTATTCGTCGATCAGAGCCGTTTGCTCGGCACGGGTCTCGGACTGCAAACGGAACATCGAATAGGTCTTTTTGGCAATGAATGCGGCAACAAAGAGCGAGAGCGGCGTGATAAAGATGACCACCAACGCAATTTGCCAACGCAAAGTCAGCATAATGATGAGCGTGCCGAGAATGGTCAGAATTCCCGTAAAGAACTGTGCAAAGCCAAGCAGAAGTCCGTCGGTGAATTGATCCACGTCGGTGATCATACGGCTAAGCACGTCACCTGTGGAGTGAGAATCGATATAGGAAAGGGGAAGCCGTTGCAGCTTTTCAAATGCTTCACGGCGCAGTCGGCGCACCATGCCGTAGGTGATGCGGTTGTTGATGACGTTCATCAGCCATTGAAAGAGAGCCGAGAGCAGGGTGCAAACACCAATGAGGATGCACGCCTGCCAAACACCGCTCCAACGGACGTTGTCGCGCCCGATGATGCTATCGATGGCACGTCCCGTCAAGAGCGGGATGATGAGCGTGAGTGCCACCACGGCGGCGGCAAGCAAGAGGGATGCGGCAAGAGCCAGACGGTAATGCTTGAGTCCTGCAAACACACGCGCGAGCGCGCGGCGGTCAAAGGTCAGCTTTTTCATGTCGGCTCACCCCCTTTTTTGAACTGCGATTCGTGGATCTCACGGTATACCTCGCAGCGAGAGAGGAGCTCTTCGTGCTTGCCTTGGTCCACTAAACGACCGTCTTCCATAACGAGGATCAGGTCGGCGTGGCGGATAGACGAGGTGCGCTGTGAAATGATAAACACAGTGGGGGAGTTGGGCAGGGTATGCAGGGCGGCACGCAGGGCGGCATCGGTTGCATAGTCGAGTGCCGAGGAGCTGTCGTCCAAAATCAAAATTTCGGCGCCGCGAATGAGCGCGCGTGCGATGGTCAGGCGTTGGCGCTGACCGCCCGAAAAGTTCTTGCCGCCCGCACTGACGGGTTCGTCAAGACCGTTCTTTTGCAAAATGAATTCCTTGGCTTGCGCCCATTCAAGCGCCTGCCACATTTCCTTGTCGGTGGCATTCTGTTTGCCCCAGGAAAGATTGGAGCGCACCGTACCCGAGAAGAGCACCGCCTTTTGCGGAACGGTGGCAATACTCTCGCGCAGAGTATCCACGTCGAGCGACTTGACGTCGCGGCCGTTTATGAGTACGCGACCTTTGGTTGCCTCGTAAAAGCGCGGAATGAGATTGACTAGAGAGGTCTTGCCCGAACCTGTCGAGCCGATGATACCAATGGTCTCTCCACGTTGGGCGACAAAATTGATACCCGAAAGAGTCTCTTCGGCATCCCCTGCATAAGTCAGGGAAACGTTCTCAAAACGCACCGCTTCGTCGGCATCTCCGTAGGTTTTATCATCGTCAAGTGTTTCCATACCAACGGGGGAATCAAAGATCGCTTGCACGCGGTCGGCAGAGGCGAGCGCCTTGTTAACGGTGAACACCGTCATTGCAAACTTAACGAGCTCTACCAAAATCTGCGCCATATAGTTGGTCAGGGCAACCACGTCACCCTGCGACATATCGCCGATCCGGACCAGCTTTGCACCCGATGCCAACAAAACGATGACACCTGCATTGACCACCACAAGCGTGAGGGGATTCATCAGGGCGGAGATGCGACCTGCAAAATTTTGCACGCGATTGTGTTCCTCGTTGGCAACGGAGAAACGATTGATCTCGTCCTCCTCTTTGCGAAAAGCGCGGAGAACGCGCACACCCAAAAGGTTTTCGCGCACCACACCCGTAACGGAGTCAAGGTTCTTTTGCACCCTTGCGTAGAGCGGCGTGGTTTTGAGCATGATCGAAAAAATAATGACCGCCAGAACGGGAATGACAACGGCAAACACCCACGCACCCTTGGCGTCTACCAAAAACGCCATTGCGGCGGCACCCAATACGATAATGGGGGAGCGCAGAAGCAGACGGAGGGTAAAGTTGACGGCGGACTGCACCTGATTGACGTCGCCCGTCAGTCGGGTGATGAGGGTAGAGGTTCCCACGCTGTCGGTTTGGGCGTAGGAGAATTTTCCGATGTGCGCAAACAGATCGCGGCGCAAATCGGTGCTCACACCAACGGCGGCACGCGCGGCAAAATATTG
>JAZNYU010000094.1:0-3950 GCA_045594605.1 Eubacteriales bacterium | reverse complement strand
ACTTTTTTCGCGAAAAAAGTTCCCCCCAAAAAACGCGCCCTAAAACAAAAAACGTGAGGACTCCCCTTTGGTTGGGTTTCCTCACGTTTTTTGTGGACATTTAGCGAATGTCGACGTTTACTTTTTTGCCGCTGTTAACGGATGCGGCTTTCATTACGGAACGGATCGCTTTTGCGATCTTACCGTGTCTGCCGATTACCATTCCCATATCGTCGGGAGCTACGGAGAGAGTCAGAGTGATGGTCTTTTCATCCTCTTCCTGCACTACCTTAACTTCGTCGGGGGAATCGACAATCGCCTTTGCGATGTTGGTGAGAGTTTCCTGCAGGTTAATCATGCTGTGTCTCCTTGTCGGACGGCTCAGTCAACGATGCCACTCTTCTTCAACAGGGACTTAACGGTCTCGGTGGGTTGTGCGCCGTTAGCGATCCACTTCTTTGCCTTTTCTGCATCAATCTTGATTTCAGCGGGCTCGGTGAGGGGGTTGTAGTAACCGATCTCCTCGATGAAGCGACCGTCTCTGGGAGAACGGCTGTCTGCTACGATTACGCGATAGAAGGGTGCTTTCTTCATACCCATTCTTCTCAGTCTCATTTTTACTGCCATGGTTTGTTTCCTCCATAAATTAAAAAATATTTTTATTTTTTTGTTTTTTCTTGTTTTATCATGAACGGTGAAATCAGAAAGGCATCTTCATTCTACCGAGCATTCTCTTGCCTTGCTTGGTTTTACCCATATTGGTAAACTGCTTCATCATTTTGAGCATTTGCTCAAATTGCTTAAGAAGCTTATTGACCTCCTCTACCGAGGTACCCGAGCCTGCCGCAATTCTCTTTTTGCGAGATGCGTTGATGATGTCGGGGTGTTCCCTCTCGGCTTTGGTCATGGAGTGGATGATCGCCTCTGTGTGCGCCATTGCCTTTTCGTCAATTTTGAGGTCCTTCATCGCTCCGGGCTTCACACCGGGCATCATACCCATCAGCTGCTCGAGGTTGCCCATATTTTTGAGCTGTGCGAGCTGATCGAGGTAATCGTCAAGCGTGAAGGTCTGCTGACGCATTTTTTGCTCCAGCTCCGCCGCCTGCTTTTCATCGTAAGCCGCTTGCGCCTTGTCGATGAGGGTGAGCACGTCGCCCATACCGAGAATACGCGATGCCATGCGGTCGGGGTGGAAGGGCTCGATGGTATCCAGCTTTTCGCCCATACCGACAAATTTGATAGGCTTGCCCGTGACGTAGCGGATGGAAAGTGCCGCACCGCCTCTGGTGTCGCCATCGAGTTTTGTCAGAATAACACCCGTAATGTCGAGCAGATCGTTAAAGGTTTCTGCCACGTTGACGGATTCCTGACCGATCATGGAGTCGACGGTGAGCAGGATCTCATCGGGATGAACCTCTGCCTTGATATTTTTGAGCTCATCCATAAGGACTTCATCGATCTGCAGTCGACCTGCGGTATCAATGAATACCATGTCATAGCCCTTTTGGTTTGCATATTTGATGGATTCCTTTGCGATCTCTACGGGAGAGACCTTGTCGCCCATGGTGAACACGGGGATATCCAGCTTTTCGCCAACCACCTGCAACTGTTTGATTGCTGCGGGGCGGTAGACGTCGCCTGCTACAAGCAGCGGACGTTTGCCCTGCTTTTTATACATTCCCGCAAGCTTACCCGCGTGGGTGGTTTTACCTGCACCCTGCAGACCGACCATCATAATAACTGTGGGGGGCTTGGATGCAATGGTGAGCTTGGCTTGAGAGCCGCCCATCAGGCGTGTGAGCTCCTCGTTGACAATCTTAACGATCTGCTGAGCAGGAAGCAAAGATTCAAGTACCTCGGCGCCGACTGCGCGCTCGGAAACAATTTTGATAAAGTCACGAACTACCTTGAAGTTAACGTCAGCCTCGAGCAGTGCGAGCTTGATCTCGCGCATACCTGCTTTGACGTCAGCCTCGGTAAGCTTACCCTTGTTACGAAATTTTTTAAAGGCGTTGTTTAACTTTTCGCCCAAACTTTCAAACATTTACGCACTCCTTTCGTCTCTTATCCTCCTACGGTTTCAAGGAGCTCCTTTGCAACCTTGCGGATCTCGCCCGCAACGCCCTCCTTTTCCATTAAGGAAAGCAGCTCTGCGGTTTGCGCCTCAACCAACTGAAAGCGCTTTGCAAGCCCCAGCTTTTCCTCATAGAACATAAGCTCCTCGCCCGCCTTTTTGATCAGCTCGCGAACACCTTGTCTGGAAATGCCGATCTCCTCTGCGATCTCTGAGAGAGAGAGGTCATCGTTGTAATAATAATCCAGCACCGTTCGTTTCCGCTCCGAGAGCACGTCGCCGTAAAAATCGAGCAAATAACCGATTTCAAGGTTCTTTTCAAACATCTTGTTTTCACCTCCGAATAGGTGTAAAGCAAATTGCTTTACATAGTATACCATAAGAGTTCTCGTTTGTCAACACCTTTTGAAAAATTTTTTCTTCTTTTTTTCGTTTTTCTTGCAGTTGCGCCCAAAATATGATATAATGAAGAAAAAAACTGGAGATTTTTATGAAAACCGATGCTTGGATACAAAAAAACATGCCCTCACTGGTCGGCAAAACCGTTGCCATCAGCGGTGCGACGGGTGGGATCGGGCAGGCACTCTGCCGCCACTTGGCAGGGCTTGGCGCCGCGCTTTTGCTGCTTGACCGCAACAGTGAGCGTTCCCTCTCTTGGATCGAAAAACTGAAAGCGGAGTTCCCAACGCTCAATGCGCGCCATTTGCGCCTTGACCTCGCGGACTTTTCGACGGTGCGTTCCGTTACCGAAGAATTGCTCCTCTCCCCTCCCGATTATCTGATCTTCAACGCAGGGGCGTATCACGTTCCGCGCTACACCACAGGCACGGGACACGACAACGTTTTTCAAATCAATTTTGTCGCGCCTTACTATATAGCACAGGCACTTCTGCCCGTGATGCGCGAGCGCGGCGGTCGCATAGTTGCCGTTGGCAGCATTGCGCACAATTATTCGCACATTGATTTAGAGGATATAGAATTTCTCACGCGCAAACAATCCTCAAAGGTTTACGGCAATGCAAAGCGCTTTTTGATGTTCTCGCTGTTCGGGCTTGACAAGGGCTGCAATACGATCACCGTAGCGCACCCCGGCATTACCTTGACAAACATCACCGCGCACTACCCCAAGCCGATCTACGCCATTATCAAGCACCCGATGAAGGTGATCTTCATGTCTCCGCGCCGTGCGTCTCTTTCCATTCTCGCGGCAATGTTACAGGATGCAGACAAAAATGAATGGTTTGGTCCCTCCCTCTTTGACATTTGGGGCTTACCGAAAAAGAAGCTGCTCAAAACCTGCCCTGCGGACGAGGCGGCACAGATTTGCAGTGTGGCGGAGAGAATTGTTGAAGATTTAAAGAATCAAAAGTAACAAAAAACAAGAAAGGAGAAACCGATGTCGAGCTACCGCTTTATTTCCAAAGAGTTGATTCAAAAAGGTTGGTCGGGAGACACAAAATACTGCGCCATTGACGAATGTGGCAACAAATTTTTACTCCGCGTTTCTCCTATCGAGCAATACGAACGCAAGAAAAGCGAATTTGAATTGATGCAGCAAGTGGCGGCACTTGGCATTCCCATGTGCGAGCCGTTAGAGTTTGGCACATCTGATGAGGGCGTTTACTCTGTTCAAACTTGGATAGAAGGCGTGGATGCGGAAGAAAACATCCAAAACTATACCGTCGAGGAACAGTATACCTACGGGTTTGCATCGGGGCAAATTCTAAAAGAGATCCACAAGATCCCTGCTCCCGATGGGTGCGAGGATTGGGAGATCTATTTCAACCGCAAGGCAGACCGCAAGATCAAAATGTATGCGGAATGCCCCATCAAATGTGAGAACGGTCAGGCGTTCATCGACTATATCAATGCCAACAGACACTTGCTCAAGGGTCGC
>JAZNYU010000093.1:0-10047 GCA_045594605.1 Eubacteriales bacterium | reverse complement strand
CCATCTCTGCGCAACGCGCAGAATTGGGTTCGCATCTTCGGCGCAGAGCAATGCCCGCTCGCGAGGCGTTGGCAAGCCGAAAGATATTCGCTATAAGCGAAATTCCCGATTTTCGGACAATTTTGAGCAGACCTTTTTGTTTGGCACCCCTCGTATCAACCCATCTCTGCGCAACGCGCAGAATTGGGTTCGCATCTTCGGCGCAGAGGAACGCCCGCTCGCGAGGCGTTGGCAAGTCGAAAGATATTCGCTATAAGCGAAATTCCCTATTGTACTTCCCTCTTTTTGGGGCACAAAAAAGAACGGCAAAACCCGAAGGTCTTGCCGTTCTGATCGTTTTATTCACTTTGGAAGCTCGTAATCAATTACTTCTTCTTTTTGAGTACAAACCAGTACAGAGCGAAGCCGCCTACTGCTACTGCAACCACGCCGGCTGCAATACCGATGATAGCACCGGTGCTAAGGCCCTTGGGCTCTTCTTGATTATCGCCGCCCTCGTTGGGAGTTACAGGAGTTGTAACTTCAGGAGTGGTGACCTCGGGAGTGGTTTCTTCGGGATCAGTCTCACCAGGGTTGCCGGGAACGTCGGGCTCTTCGGAAATGGTTGCGTTGAAGAGACGAAGGATTGCCGGGAACAGAAGGTCATAAGCCTCGGTGGTGGGATGGATCAGGTCAGGAAGAACAGTCTCGCTGGTGTAGTCGAAGGTTTCGTAGAGCTCTACGTCATTGTAAAGGTCAATGTAATGAACACCGTACTCTGCGCAAAGGATTCTTGCTTGTGCATAGTATTCTTCCATATCCTTGCCCTTAACGCTCTCGGAAACGAGCTTGAAGTTTGCAATGTAGTAAAGTTCAGCCTCAGGCCATTGGTTCTTTGCATCATGGAACATCAGCTGCAAGCCACCTGCAAAGGTTGCCAGACGCTCGTCTTCAACCAATACCTTACGGTCGGTATCAGCGGGCATTGCGGTACCAACTGCAACGTTTTGACGTGCATCGTTAACACCGCCTTGGAAAACGATCATTTGATATTGCTTCTTGGACATCAGCGCAATCTTAAGGAGATCGTATTCCCACTTTACGTTGGTGAGACCGGTTTTACCAACACTTGCGCCGGGATAAGAAACGTTATTGGGGATAAGACCGGTTTCCTGTGCGAGACGTCTTGCCCAGGATGCGGAAGGATTGCGGTATGTAGGAGGTGTATCGTAAGAGCCGTAGCTGATAGAGTCACCTACAAAGAGTGCGTTCTTACCATAGAAAGGATGTGCCTTTGCTTCGTCAGAAAGCTCAGCAATCTCAAGCGTTGCACGAAGCTCTGCAGCGTTGAAAGGTTGATTCTTCGTTACAAGAATGTCACCGTCGTTATAAATACCGCTGTGCGTGCAGATCTTAACGTATGCAACTTCCTTAGCATCAGGGTTGCTCTCGCTCTTTTCGGCAATGGTGTAGGAATACGTAGCAAAATTGTAGCCGAGATTTTCGACATATTGGATTTCAGTGCTGTCGGTTCTCTTGTAATTTCTGATCTCCTTAAACTCTTCGTCGTAAGTGTACAGAATGCTACGAGTCTCAGCCGTGCTGATAGCGCCCATGGTAATCACATCACCGGGATCTACAGGAATAAAGCCGGACATAACGTAGGTGTTGTTTTGATGTTGGATCATGGTATCGTCACGATCAGTTTCGCGGGGGAAATAGTTCCAGATACCTTCAAAATCCACGGGAGCCTCGGGAGCCATCTTGGGAGGAATGGGACGAAGGCCGGCAGATTCGATATCCCAACCGTTGGCATCTGCATGTGCGTAATAGTCAGCTTTTGTGAAAGCTTGATTAACAGTCATAACTATGCAATCGTGATAGGTCGAGGAAGTTCTCAAACATGCATACTTGTAGTTGCTACCGGTGACCAGAATCTTATAAATAACCGATCCGTCAGCAAAGGTGTCAACAACGTTGGTGCCCAACTCAGAATACTTTTTCTGACCGGCATAGGTTCCGTCTGCTTTGTACCAAGAGACTACCCAAACTAATTTTTTTGCGTTATCTTCGGTAGGAGGAGGACAAGGACCAACATAAATAGAATCGCCTCTCTTAACCGCAATAGGAGCGGATGCCGTCTCGCCGGCTTTGGCAACGATTTCGGTCATGTTTACATCGCTCGGTTGAGCGTTTTTGGTAGCCGTTTCAGGATCATAAAGGTTGTTGATTTCAACAGTGGTTTCTTCTCCTGTTTCTTCGGCACTCGCTACAAGAGTAACGATGGTGGGAATGAGCATCATAGCAATCAAAACAATCGCCAGAATGCGTGTCAGATTTTTCTTCATAAGAAAGCCCCTTTCTTAAATAAAATGGTATTTTAATTATAGCATTTTTTAACTCTTTTTTAAAGATGCATTTTTACCAAAATTCAACAGAATATTTTGGTAAATCTGACAAGCAAAAACAACCTCGAAGAGAATTTTAATTTTGTAACAGCTATTTATACTTTTTCGTTTCCTTTTTCTGTTGACTTTTCTTCGAAAATGTTGTATAATATTAGTCGAAAAAATTCAATTTGGGAGATATGACTATGACTGCAGAACAAATCAAACAAGAAATTTGCGAGGTTGGACACCGCCTCTATCACCACGGCTTTGTTGCTGCAAACGACGGCAACATTTCCGTTAAGCTGAGTGAAAACGAGTTTTACTGTACGCCTACCGGAGTATCCAAGGGCTCTCTGACCCCTGATATGATCATTAAGATCGATGCCGAGGGCAACAAGCTCGAAGGCACTCTCAATCCTTCCTCCGAAATTAAGATGCACCTGCGCGTATTCCGCGAGCGTCCCGACGTCAATGCGGTCGTTCACGCGCATCCTCCCGTTGCAACCGCATTTACCGTTGCAGGTATTCCGCTTGACCGTTACATCCTGCCTGAGGCAGTTCTCACCATCGGTGACGTTCCCACCTGCGCATACGCAACTCCTTCGACTATGGAGATTCCCGACTCTCTGATGCCTTACATTCAAGAGCACGATGCGTTTATGCTCAAAAACCACGGTGCGCTCACCGTTGGCAACACGCTCACTCGCGCTTTCTTCACAATGGAAGAGGTTGAGTTCAACGCCAAGATCATGAAATATGCAATGGAGCTTGGCAGAATTCAAGAGATCCCCGAGAATAAGATGTATGAACTGATGGATCTGCGTGTAAAGATGGGGCTCCCCGGCAAGCATCCCGGTTATAAGACCGAGGCTGAACGCGCCAAGGATCCCGCAAGCACGCTCAACAATCCCGCACTGAAATAAGGAGTGGACCATGACACAAAAAGAGCTTTACAACATAGCAAAAGAAAGATATGCTGCCATTGGTATTGACACAGAGGCGGCAATTGAAAAAATGCTGAACATCCCCATTTCGATGCACTGCTGGCAGGGCGATGACGTCAAGGGCTTTGAGAACTCCGGTGAGTTGACCGGCGGTATTCAAACCACGGGTAACTATCCCGGCGCGGCGCATACTCCCGAGGAGCTGATGCAGGACATTGATAAGGCATTCTCTCTCATTCCCGGCAAGCACAAGGTAAACGTGCATGCTTGCTACGGAATCTATGAGGACGGTAAGATTGCAGATCGTGATGCCATCAAACCCGAACATTTCACAAAATGGGTTGCATTCGCTAAGGAGCGCGGCATTGGTCTTGACTTCAATCCTACCTATTTCTCGCATCCCCTGGCAGAAAACGGAACTCTGACCAACCCCAACGAGGAGATCCGCGCTTTCTGGATCCGCCACGGCATTGCTTGCATCCGTATTTCCGAATACTTTGCACGCGAGACAGGCTTCCCTTGCCTGATGAACATCTGGATCCCCGACGGATTTAAGGATATTCCCTCCGACCGTCTCGGCCCCCGTATGCGCTTTATGGATTCGCTTGATCAGATCCTTGGTTGCGGATACGACAAGGAGCTTGTTTACGTAACACTGGAATCCAAGGTGTTCGGCATCGGTCTGGAATCTTATACGGCAGGCTCTGCCGAATTTACGCTCTCCTATGCCACCACGCGCGGCATCGTTCCTCTGATGGATAACGGTCACTATCATCCCACCGAGGTCGTTTCCGATAAGATCTCGGCACTTCTCTGCTTCAATCCCAAAATTGCTCTGCACGTAACGCGCGGTGTGCGTTGGGACTCTGACCACGTTGTCAGATACGACGATGAAACGCAGGAGATGATGAAAGAAGTCGTGCGCAACAACGCCCTCGACCGTGTCATTTTAGCGACCGACTATTTTGATGCTTCCATCAACCGCATTGCAGCTTGGGTTATCGGTATGCGCTCGGTTCAAAAATCGATTTTGACCGCACTCCTGATGCCAAATGAACGCCTCAAGGCTCTGCAAGACAGCCAAAACTTCACCGAGCTTTTGATGCTGCAGGAAGAACTCAAGCTCTATCCTGTCGGTGACGTTTGGAACGAGTTTTGTGCTCGCGCAGGCACCGTTGGTGATGCAAGCTGGTTTGACGTTGTCAAGGCTTATGAAAAAGACGTTTTGAGCAAAAGATAAAACAAAGAACGGTATGGATTACCTGATCCATACCGTTTCTTTTATTCCTGATGGGATTTGTCCTTCATATGTCGGTCGATATCTCTGTCTGCTTGGCGTTTTGCATCGCTTTCGCGTTTGTCGTAAAGCTTTTTACCGCGGCAAAGACCAAGTTCTACTTTGACGTGACTGCCCGAAAAATAGAGCGACAAAGGCACGATAGTATATCCCTTTTGTTGCACCAAGCCTTGCAGCTTCATGATCTCGCGGCGGTGCATCAAAAGCTTTTTCTTGCGCAACGGGTCAGTATTAAAGATGTTGCCATGCTCATAGGGGCTGATGTGCATACCCAAAACAAAGATCTCTCCTTTGTCAAAGGAACAGTAGGAATCCTTGAGGTTGACCGTTCCCGCACGCACGCTTTTGACCTCTGTACCTGCCAAAGCAATACCTGCTTCATATTTTTCTTCCACAAAGTATTCGTGGAAGGCCTTTTTATTTTGTGTAATGATTTTGTGTCCTTCGTTTTTCTTTTCTGCCATAGTAATTCACTCTCAATTGATATCGTTATAAATAATTTCTTCGTCTGCAAAGTAAAGATTCAGTTTGTCCTTTGCAATCTTTACGATGTAATCCTTGTTTTTGGAGGAGTTGAGCAGCTCGCGGATCTGTGCCAGACGCGCTTGGTATTCCTCCAAGGCTTCAGACGTTGCCGTTCCTGCATCGATCAACTCGTTGTATGCCTGATAATCGGCTAAAATACGATTGAGCTCATCCGCCGAGCCAAGATCTTTGATCAGCTCTGCGCGAAGCTCGCCAAGCTCATTGAGTGCCTCTTCGAGCTGTTCGGCTTCCCTGTTCAACTCGTTGTATTGCATAATGCTGCGGGCGCAAATACCGATGGAGATAATGACGAGAAGCCCCAGAAATATGCGCATCAACAGGCTCAGGCTAAACTGCTTTTTTGCTTTGCTTTGCACGTCCGTCTCCTTTCTGCGTCTTTAAAATCGTATATGCTGGTAAAAGCATTTTCACGGCTCTTTCAACGTTTTGAACCGTTTGTTTGGTATAGACCTTCCGCTTATTTGCGAGGCGTTTTTGATGTCGCTTTTGTGCGATCCTTTTGCACATGCCTGCAAGAAAAGCAAATAAGCGCTTGATGGGCATCAAAAGTGTATAGATGACTGTTTCGATGCCAAAAGCAAGCCATTCCAATGCCACGCGCACACCTTTTGATAGGCTGATGCCCCACAATCCAAAGCCGACTGCCATACAAATTGGCGCGGCGGCGCGAAAGGCACCGTTGTTGAGCCAATACAAGAGCAAAATAACCGTGATGGCACACACAAGACAAAAAAATACGTCTTGGAAAAAGAGGACAACACTCCCTACTCTGCGCTTTTTTACGCTTCCCTTTTTGATGCGCGGTGCGCGAAGCTCTTGAATCTTCAAAACCTGATACCGCACCTCACTCGGTATCAGCCACAGTCGCATCATATAAAGAAGATCATAAAGAAGCGCCAGTGCCAGACCTGCCAAAAAGGATGCTGCACACAAGTGAAACAGTGCCGATTGAGAGATCTGCATCGGTTATTTTAAGAGCTTGCCAAAGAGTCTTCCGTGCGATTTGGAATCCTCTTGCTTCTTGTCAAAATAGGTTACAGCATCAATTCTGCCATCCAGTGCTGCCAAGCCGCGCTCGGTATTCCATTCACTAAGAGAAAGCCCCTCTCCGTCAATTGAGAGAGTTCCGCAAACGGTCTCTAATAGGACCTCGTTCTCATCAAAGCGAATGACCTCAACCACGCCCTCAATACGCGCCCCTTGGCGGTTATTGACCGATAAGGTATGCAATTTGCTCTCGGTTTGCTTGTTTTCCGTGTTCATATCTGTGCTCCTTTGCATCGTTTTTATTATAAACGTATGCAAGGGATGGGACAAATATGAGTGTTAAGAAAGGACCTCGTAAAGAGCAGATGCATCTGCCTTGGCAACGTGCTCTTTTACGTCAAGCACGCGCACCTTCAGGGTTCTTTGACCAAAGGTGATCTCGAGAACGTCCCCCTCTTTGACGTCATAAGACGCTTTTGCACGTTTGCCGTTAACGGTTACGTGCTCGGCATCGCACGCCTCATTCGCCACCGTGCGGCGCTTGATAATGCGCGAAACCTTTAAAAATTTATCCAGTCTCATTGTCTTTTTCCTTCTGTTTGATTTTATACCATTATTTTATCATATTATTTGCACTTGTGCAAGACCTTTTTTAAGTTTTTTCAAATTCCTTTTTCGACAAAAGGTGCAATCTTTCCAAAAAAACGCAAATCTTCTTGCCCATCGGCAACGCCTCGAGATCATCCTCAGAGATCAAGCCGAACAAGCACCCCAACACCAAATACAAAATTACCGCAGTTGCCATTGGAATGAGTGTCCCCCAAAGTCTTTGCCCAAACCGATAAACGAGAAGCATGTACTCACCGTAAGCGATTCCAACTGTAAGAACAGACAAAAGGGTTGGATAAACAAACAAGGATTTGAGATCGACTGTATCGCAAAACCGACTGACAAAGTGCATATTCATCATCACGATAACGGCATTGCATAAAAAACTGCTGATGGGTGCTCCCCACAGACCAATAGCGGGAATGCCGATGAGAAAATACGCCGTCACCCCCTTGACAAGTACGCCTGCAAGCGTGGAATAAATAGGCTTTTTGACCTCCCGGTAGGCGTGTAGAACAGAATTGGTTGCCGTGATCATACAAGAAAGAAAGACCGAGATCCCCAGGATGGAAAGCAGTGGCGCAGCGGTCTCTACCGCCTGTGTTTGACTCCCAAATAGCAAAGAAAGAATAGGATGTGCAAACAGTGTGATACCGACAGATGCAGGAATGGCAATGAGCGCGTTGATGCGGTAAGAAAGCTCTATCATCTTGTGCTCGGTTGCCCGATCTTTACAAGAAATTGCCGATGACAAAATCGGGATGAGTGGCAATGCAATGGAGTTGAGCAAGGTTGGCAAAAGTGCAAAAACAGAGATGGCAAGCGTTGTGTAACTGCCGTACGCCTCGTTGGCTTCGCTCGTGCTATATCCGATCGCCTGCAGACGTCGCAAGATCATGCTCATATCCACAACCTTGGTCAGGCTGATCAAAAAGGATCCAAGGGTGATCGGCAAAGCGATCTTCAAGAGTTTCTTTTCCACACGGTAATCGCGCTGCAAAGCTTCAGTCTTAGCTTTTGAACCTTTCTTTTTTGCGAAACGGATCCTTTCGATGGCAAGATAGAGCGTGGAAAGCACCGTTCCCGCCGTTACGCCCCAGCCTGCCGCAGCGGCGAGCATTGGTACATCAGCTCCGTTTTTGAGCGCAAAATGGGCAAACAAAAGACCGAACACAAGCTTTCCTACGGCTTCTAAAAGTTGTGAGAGCGCAGTCGGCAGCATCTTTTGATATCCTTGAAAATATCCCCTGATAGCCGAAGATACGCAAACAAGAAAAAGGGTTGGCGCAATCGACAGGATGCACCCAAGCGCATCCTCACTTTTGATCAGGCGACAGATCGGGCGTGCAAGCCCCCACATCAAAAGACTTCCCACAAATCCGACGATAACAAAAAGAGAGAGCGACACCCGCCAAATGCGCTCCGCCTCCCCCTCTTTCCCTTCTGCCAGCGCGGAAGAGATCAGAACCGAGAGTGCCACAGGAAGCCCTGCCGTTGCGATGATGCAAAATACGGCATAGATCTCGTAAGCGGAATGAAAATAACCCATGCCCTCGGATCCGAGATACGAGAGCATGGGAATTTTATAGACCAAGCCGACGACCTTGACCAAAACGGTGGAAAGCGTTAGGAGTAAGACCCCCGAGAAAAAAACTTTTTTGGTTGTGTTCGGCTTTGTATGCATTTTATCTTTACCTCACGGTTAATCAAAGTAATGAGCAAACGTCTTTTGCGCATCAAAATGCAGGCGTTCTTCATCAATAAGAGTATACGTTCCGTTTTGGTAAAGTATGCGTCCATCGACCATAGTAAGAAGGACGTCGCTGCGCTCTGCACTGTAGCAAAGCATAGCATAATCATCAAAGCAAGGCATGTTGTGGAGAGACGTGCGGTCAATCAGAACAAGGTCTGCGCGCGCGCCGATGCGGATCTCGCCGCAATCCTCACGTCCTTGTGCCAAAGCGCCGTTGCGCGTGGCAAGCTTGGGCATTTGCGAAGCGGTTGTTGCGGTGGGATCAAGCAAGATTCCTTTGTGCAAAATGGCAGCCGTTTGCATCTCACGCAAAACGTCCAAACGGTTGTTAGATGCAACACCGTCGGTGCCGAAGCAGACGTTTACCCCTGCCTTTAAGAGCTTGCCAAGCGGCATAACGCCGCTACCGAGCTTGAGGTTGCTGACGGGATTGTGCACAACACTCACGCCTTTTTCTGCCAGAATGGCAATATCCTCGTCGCTTACCCAAACGCAATGCGCGGCAAGTGTGGGCGTGTCGAGTACGCCAAGGTCACAGAAAAGCTGTGTAGGCGTTTTTTTGTGGCGTGCAATGCACTCGTTGTGCTCCTTTTCGGTCTCGGAGACATGCAGATGCATGCGAAGATTGTTAGCAGCGGTATATTCGCCAACCTGCGCAATGTAATGCGGCAGATTGGTATACTCGGCGTGCAGGGAGAAATCCACCTTAACGCGCTCATCATCCGCATCCTGATACTTTTCTACCAAGCTCTTTGCCTCGGCAAAGCGACTGTCGGTAGCGATGTTGGCGTCAGGCGAAAAGGACACCAATGCGCGGGAAAGATTTGCCTTCATTCCCGTCTGGAGCACGACCTCTGCCACTGCATCCTCAAACATATACATATCCGAGAAGGAGACGATACCGCCCTTGAGCATTTCTGCAATGGCGAGTCTTGTGGCAACGGTTACGTTCTCATAGTTGAGGCGATCCTCTGCGGGAAAGATGCGTTCCTCAAGCCACCGCTGCAAGGGTAAATCCTCGCCATATCCGCGAAAGAGCGTCATTGCGGCGTGACAGTGAGCATTATAGAAGCCGGGAATGAGCAAATTCCCTTTTGCATCTACTACGTCTGCCCCCGTCAGGTCGGGCAATTCGCGCGTGATGCTTGCAATGCGTTTGCTTTCAATTGTAATATGCCAGTTTCCACTGCCATACCCCGTTTCGGGGAGCAGGGTCGCATTTTTGATAATGGTTTTCATCAAACTAATTCCTTACCTTTAATCGTCTAAAAGCCCGCGGCGTGTGTAGAATTCTTCCATAGCAAGCAACTTGTCCTGCGTGCTTTCATCGCGCAAATACTCATAGGGGTATTTGGGATAGAACAGTCTCTCAATCATCGGCTTGCCGCCCTGCTTGGGACGGTAATCCACCATTTTGGAGACCGCACCTGCGCCAAGCGCAAAGATGGAGTGGACCTCTTCCATCATATAAATGTTGTATCTTCCCTCGCATCCTTCAAGTGAAAATCCTACGTTTTCGAGGTTGCCGACGGTGTTCTTCTG
>JAZNYU010000092.1:0-7206 GCA_045594605.1 Eubacteriales bacterium | reverse complement strand
CAGAATCCAAAGCAAAAGCCGAAGCAGAATCCAAAGCAAAAGCCGAAGCAGAAGCCAAAGCAAAAGCCGAGGCAGAATCCAAAGCAAAAGCCGAAGCAGAAGCCAAAGCAAAGGCCGAGGCAGAAGCTAAGGCACAAGCCGAGGCAGAAGCTAAGGCAAAAGCCGAAGCAGAAGCCAAAGCAAAAGCCGAAGCAGAAGCAAAGGCACAAGCCGAGGCAGAAGCCAAAGCAAAGGCCGAGGCAGAAGCGAAAGCGAAAGCCGAAGCAGAAGCGAAAGCCGAAGCAGAAGAGCCCGAGGTTATGACCGAGGAAACGCGCAAAAAGGAAAAGAAATCCTTCTGGAGTCGCGTTCGTGAAGGGCTCACCAAAACCAAAAACGCATTATTTGGACAAATAGACGACCTGCTCAAAAACTTTGTCAAGGTTGACGAGGACCTTCTCGAAGAGCTCGAAGAGATCCTTATTTGTGCCGACGTTGGTGTCAACGCCGCCGAGGATATCATCGACGAGCTTCGCGAGCAGATCAAGGACGGACGCCTGAAGGAAAAGGAACAGGTCACTCAAACCCTGCATACCATTCTTGAGGGAATGATCGGTGAGGGTGAAGACCTCAGGCTTGAAACCTCACCCTCCGTCATTCTCGTCATCGGCGTCAACGGCGTTGGTAAGACCACGTCCATCGGTAAGATCTCCAACCGCCTGCGCAAAGAGGGCAAAAAGGTCATCGTTGCCGCGGCTGATACCTTCCGTGCCGCCGCCATCGATCAGCTTGCCGTTTGGTGCGATCGCGCCAAGGTCGAGCTTGTCCGTCAAAATGAGGGCAGTGATCCTGCTGCCGTTGTATTTGATGCTTGCCACGTAGCAAAGAATAAAAAGGCTGACGTTCTCATCATCGACACCGCAGGACGTTTGCATAACAAAACAAACCTGATGAACGAGCTTGCAAAAATCAACCGCGTCATCGACCGCGAAATGCCGGGTGCTTCTCGCGAGAACCTTTTGGTGCTTGATGCCACCACGGGTCAGAACGCCATCCTGCAAGCCAAGGAGTTCAAAAACGCCGCACAGCTTACCGGTCTTATTTTGAACAAGCTCGACGGAACCGCCAAGGGCGGCATCGTCATCTCCATTCGTCGCGAGCTGAATATCCCCGTCAAATTTATCGGCGTGGGCGAGAAGCTCGATGATATGCAGGAGTTCGACCAAAGCGAGTTTGTCAAGGCTTTGTTTGAGTAAGGAGAACTGCTTTGAAGATCGTTCTTGCATCCCGCAACAAAAAGAAAATAGAAGAGCTGCGCCAGCTGCTCTCTGAACTTCTCTCGGACGTTGAGGTGCTCTCGCTCGATGACGTCGGTATTGAGGGCGACATCGAGGAGAACGGCACCACCTTTGAGGAGAACGCACTCATCAAGGCGCGCGTCGCGGCAGAGAGCGGATACATCGGCGTTGCCGATGATTCGGGACTGACCGTGGATGCCCTTGGCGGAGAGCCGGGCGTATACTCGGCGCGATATGCGGCAAAATGTCATTTTGCGGGGGATCACGACGACGAGGGCAACAACCAATGCCTGCTCTACAATCTGCGCGACGTTCCCGACGGAGATCGCGGCGGGGCATACGTTTGTGCCGTTGCCTGCGTTTTTCCCGATGGGCGCGAGTTTGTGGTGCGTGGTGAGTCCCGTGGCACCCTCTTGCGTGAGTACCACGGTACGGGTGGCTTTGGCTACGATCCGTTGTTCTATTTCCCGCAGTTTGGCAAAACCTTTGCCGAGGTCACACCTACCCAAAAGCATTCTGTGTCTCACCGCGGCATAGCCATTCGCGCATTTGCAAAAAAACTGAAAGAGTATCTGTAACAACAAAAATATGAAATTTAGCGAATTTTTCACCGCTCCCACCCTCCGTGCCACTGCCGTTCGCATGGGCATTATCGTGGGCGCGATCATGGCGATGTTTACCAATATCGATTGGAGATACGCCGTTCTCATCGGTGCCGTTGTGGCACTTCTGGCATCCGTGCTGTTGCCTCTCATCATGTATATCAAGCTTTTGCCCTACAAGCGCTTCAAGGAGTCGCTTGGGCGCACCATCCTTCTGGATGCTCCCGTGCGTTTTCTGGCAAAGCGGGGAATGGTTGGGGGATTTTTCCTCTTGACAGAGAGCAACATGGTGCTTCTTTCCGACGAGAAAGAAAAGCCCGCATTGGAGCTTTCCCAAAAGGACGTCCAGTCCGTCGCCCTTGGCGAGGACGTTGGCGTCGTTGATATTTATCTTGACCAAAAACAGTTTATCAGGTTCGTTTGCGCCATCGACGAGGAGCTTGTAGAGGCTCTTGCCGAGCACGGGTGGAACGTAACCCGTCGAAAGGATTTTTATGATCACATCTAAGCAAAGAGCCTATTTGCGCAGTCTTGCAAACCCGCTGCCCACCATTATGCAGATCGGCAAGGGGGGGCTGACCGAAAACCTTCTCAAAACCGTCTCCGACGCGCTTGAAGCGCGTGAGCTGATTAAGCTGCACGTGCTGGAGAACAGCGGTGAGGATGCCTACACGCTTCTGCAGGATCTTGCTGAGCGTCTTGGTGCCGAGCCCGTAGCGGTTGTCGGTCGCAAGATCGTTCTTTACCGCGCATCCGAAAAGAAGCCCGTTATCGAGCTGCCCAAAAAATGACGCGCATCGGTATTTATGGCGGCACCTTTTCGCCGCCCCACAACGGGCATATTGCCGCAGCCAAGGCTTTTATGGAGCAAATGTGGCTGGATTTTCTCTACGTCATTCCCACAGGAACACCGCCGCACAAGGAAATGGACGTCTCTATGAATGGTACCCATCGCTTGGAGATGTGCCGCAGAGCTTTCTCTGGCATTGAGGGCATTTACGTCAGCGATATGGAAATGCGCCGCGAGGGCCGCAGCTATACCGTTGACACCTTGCGTGAGCTGGCAGGCGAGGACCGCCGATTGTTCCTGCTTTGCGGAACCGATATGATGCTCACCTTGGATCAATGGCGCGAGCCCGAGGAGATCTTCAAGCTCTCCTATCCCGTCTACATTCGTCGCGAAAAGGATGCCATTCTTGATGTAAAGATCGTGCAAAAAATTGCTGACTATAACCAAAAGTACGGCAAGGTCGTGCGCCGCATCGTCACCGAGCCCATCGAGCTTTCCTCCAGCATGATCCGCGAAAAGCTGAAGAATGGGGAAGATGTCTCCGGACTCATCCCCGAATCGGTAGAAAAATACATTCGTGACAACCATTTATACGTTTGAGGGGGAGAGAGGCAGAGCATAATGATAAAGATCACCGAAAAAATGTTGCATTCTCTCCGTGAAGAAGTCAAGGGCAGTATGTCCGAGCGACGCTTTGCACATACGGCAGCAGTTGAGGAGATGGTGGCACGCCTGTGCGCGCTTTACTGTCCCGAATACACTCTCCAACTCCGTGCGGCGGCATTGCTGCATGACCTGACAAAGGAACTCACACCAGAGGAGCAAGAAGCGCTTTGCCAAGCCTATGATATTCCCGTTGACGAGGCGCAAAGACGTTCCCCAAAAACCTACCACGCAAAAACGGGAGCGGCGCGCATCGTGCGCGATTTTCCCGCATTTGCCGATCCCATCATCGTCAACGCCGTGCGTTGGCACACCACGGGGCACGAGGGAATGACGCTGACAGAAAAGCTGTTGTACCTTGCCGACTATATTGATGACACCCGCACGTTCCCATCCTGCGTGCTTTTGCGCCGCTACTTCTTTGGTGCCGAGCCCGAGCTGATGACACAAGAGGAACGCGAGCGGCATCTGCGTGCAACGCTTCTGCTTTCCTTTGAGCACACACTCAAGGATCTTGCCGCCGAGGGAGCACCCATCGACGAGGATACCATCCGCGCACGCAATTCGCTCCTGGCAGAGGAGAGCGCCAACCAAATGTAATCAAAATTGAAAAACTCTCATCGTTACATATTTTCAAAGTGAGGTGCAATGATGAGAAGCTATATCAGAATTTGCGGTATTGTGATCGCCGTCCTTTTGTGCGCAACCGCCGTTTTTGTGGGGGCAGAGGAGCCGAGCGAGGCAGAGCCCGCAGATGTTTTTCCAAAGGACCGCGTCACGCGCATACTCCTTATGGGATGCGACCGCGCATCGGGGCTTGCCGATAGCATTCTTGTTGTCAGCATCAACGAGAGTGAGAAGCAAGCATCCATTCTGCAAATTCCGCGGGACACCTATGCGGAATACACCGAAAAAGCATACAAAAAGGTCAACGGGGCACTCGCGGCACTTGGCGAGGAGGGCATCAAAGACTTTTTCTCGCAAGCCCTCGGTGTGCCGATCCACCACTTTGCCATCGTCAAGCTCGATCTGTTTTGCAAAATGGTTGATGCCGTGGGCGGAGTAGAGATCGACGTTCCGCAAGATATGGAATACCACGATCCCGCACAAGATCTGCATATCTCACTTAAGGCAGGCGTTCAGCACCTTGACGGCAAGACCGCCGAGCATTTTGTGCGTTACCGCGTGGGCTACGTCAACGCAGACCTTGGCAGACTGGATGCGCAAAAGCTGTTTTTGCGCGCCTTTGCAAAACGCTGCCGCGACCTTGGCGCACAGGACTATTTCCGTCTGGCAGGCGCATCGCTCACGGGCGTGCAGACCGACATCGGCATTGCAGAGGCAGTCCGCATCGGTGGGATCTTGCGCGAGTGCGATCCCGAGACAGTCCCCATGCAAACGCTTGCAGGGCAGGCGGTCAGAGGGCAGAGCGGCGCGTGGTATTACGTCCTCAACCGAGAGGGCGCGTGCCGACAGATCGGCGAGTTGACCTATCCCGAGATCCCGATCGAGCTCGCGGATTTTGATGCAGAGGGTCTCTTTGACCGCACACAAAATCCACAATTTCACAACGTCTATACGGCGGCGGAGAGGGAACTTCCGCTCGTCTTCAATCCCTATTGAAAGGAAGCATACAAATAATGGATCAAACAATGCAAGAAAAAATCCCCGCAATCAATCAGGAATCCACGTCCGAAGAGATGGCACACGCCATTTTTGACGTGCTGGATGCCAAAAAGGCGTACAAGCTCAAGGTGCTTCGTGTCAATGATCAAACCGTCATCACAGACTATTTCGTCATTGCCACGGGTAACTCCAACACACACGTCAAATCCCTTGGCGGCGAGGTGGAATACAAGCTCTCTCTGTGCGGCATCGATCCCTTGCACTACGAGGGTAGAGATAGCGACGGCTGGGTGGTTATCGACTACGGTCACGTTATGGTGCACATCTTCAGCCGCGATCAACGTGATTTCTATCAGCTTGAAAAACTTTACGGCGACGCCGAGGAAATACATTTTGTTGGCATTGATGAAGCCGCAGAGGCTGCCGGCAAGGAGGAACAGATATGAAATACGATTTTAAGCAAATTGAAGCCAAATGGCAAAAGAGATGGGAAGAGGAGCACGCCTTTGAAGCGCAGGACAACAGCTCCAAACCCAAGTACTATAACCTTGTTGAGTTCCCGTACCCCAGCGGACACGGCATGCACGTAGGCCACATCAAGGCGTATTCCGGCCTTGAGGTCGTCTCCCGCAAGAGAAGAATGCAGGGCTATAACGTATTGTTCCCGATCGGCTTTGATGCATACGGTCTTCCCACCGAGAACACCGCAATCAAGGATAATCTCCACCCCAGAATCGTAACCGACCGCAACATCGAAAAGTTTACATCCCAACTCAAAAGAGTTGGTTTCTCCTTTGACTGGTCGCGCGTTGTGGATACCACCGAGGAGGATTACTATCGTTGGACGCAGTGGATCTTTTTGAAGATGTTCGAGAACGGACTTGTTTTCCGCGATAATGCACTTGTCAACTATTGCCCCAGCTGCAAGGTCGTTCTTTCTAACGAGGACTCGCAGGGCGGCGAATGCGACATTTGCCACAGTGCCATCGTGCAAAAGTCCAAAACTGTTTGGTATCTGCGCATCACCGAGTACGCCGACAAGCTTTTGCAAGGACTTGAGGAGGTCGACTATCTCCCCAACGTAAAGCAACAGCAGGTCAACTGGATCGGCAAATCCACCGGCGCGTTCGTCAATTTCTCTCTCAAGGAAATCGACGAAAAGCTCCGCATCTATACAACACGCCCCGATACGCTCTTTGGCGTAACCTTTATGGTCATCGCGCCCGAGCATCCCATCATCGAGGCAAACAGAGATAAGATCGCCAACATCGATGCTCTTGACGCTTACCGCGAGGAGTGCGCAAAGAAGACCGAGTTCGAGCGTACCCAGCTCGTTAAGGAAAAGACCGGTGTTTGCATCCAAGGTCTTACCGCCATCAACCCCGTTTCGGGCAAGGAGATCCCGATTTACATTTCCGACTATGTTATGATGGGCTACGGTACGGGCGCTATTATGGCAGTTCCCGCACACGACGAGCGCGACTGGGCATTTGCAAAGAAGTTTGGTATCGACATCGTTGAGGTCATCAAGGGTGGCGACATCACCACCGGCGCATATACGGGCGACGGCGAGATGGTCAACTCCGACTTCCTCAACGGCTTTGATAATAAGAAAGACTCCATCGCACGCATGATCGAGTACCTGTCCGAGAAGGGCATCGGTGAGATGGGCGTGCAGTACAAAATGAAGGATTGGGCATTCAACCGCCAAAGATATTGGGGCGAGCCTATCCCGATCGTTCACTGTCCCGCTTGCGGCATCGTTCCCGTGCCTTACAGTGAGCTGCCTTTGCGCTTGCCCGAGGTCAAGAACTTCGAGCCCGGCGAGGGCGGCGAGAGCCCCTTGGCAAAAATCGAGTCCTACGTCAACTGCAAGTGCCCCAAGTGCGGCGGCGCTGCAAAGAGAGAGACCGACACCATGCCCCAATGGGCTGGCTCTTCCTGGTACTTCCTGCGCTATATCGATCCTCACAACACCGAGGCGCTGGCTGACCTCGAAAAGCTCAAGTATTGGATGCCCGTTGACTGGTACAACGGCGGTATGGAGCACGTTACGCGCCATATGATCTATTCTCGCTTCTGGCACAAGTTCCTTTATGATATCGGCGTTGTTCCCGTAGCAGAGCCCTACGCAAAGAGAACCGCACAAGGTCTTATCCTTGGCTCCGACGGTGAAAAGATGTCCAAATCCCGCGGTAACGTAGTAGACCCCAACGATATGGTCGACGTTTTCGGTGCAGACGTTCTG